>JAWACX010000006.1:0-21670 GCA_038896575.1 Thermoplasmata archaeon | reverse complement strand
GAGTTATACTCTGAAAAGATACGGAAGAAACTTAACGCAGAAGGAAAAATGTGGATGCGTGAAATTGTGAATATTTTCAGGAGTGAAGATAGGGAAGAGGCCTGGAATAAGCTTGAGAAACTCTATGCACGGGAAGAAATTCCATGGAAATTGAGGAAGGAACTGGAGAAGATGGGAGAGAGATTTGAGGGTCTCACATGGTATTTGGAGGATGGGAGAGTGCCGATGACGAATAACCGGATTGAACTTTATTACAGAATAACACAGCCCCAGAGAACGAAAAGGAGATTCAAGACAAAAGAGGGGCTGGAGGGTATCCTGAGGTACCAGAGAGCAAGAAAGAAAAACGGTTCTACAATTCTCCTTACAATGGGAATGCTATGCTTGAACCTCTGGCAGGCTCTGGGCTTCATTGCGACTATACTATAGCCTATGCTTCAACCAAAGTTGATGTGTCCCTCTCTATCAACATCTCCACGGCATCCAGTAATTCCTCCTATCTTATACTTATTAGAGGTCTTAGCACATGGTATTCAAATCTTCGTCCCAGACTGCTGCAATCTGCACAACCTTTCTTTCAACTTCACTCAGTCTGGATTCCATGTGCCTATGATTTTTGTGAGAAGATGCACTACTTGGTCCATGTTGAATGGTTTGAGTTCCAAGGTTTTAGCGTTCCGCTCAATTGAGATGTTCCTCACAGTATCCACAAAAATCTTGTTCTCTCCTGTCATTATGGCCTCTGTAGAATATGTCATAAGGGCTACAATTCTCATGCTCCGGATTGTTCTTGAAAGATAATGGATCAGTGCCAAGGTTCCAGAGTCTGCCCATTGAATGTCATCAATTATCAGAAGAACAGGTTTTTCTTTCGTAATTGTGTTGAATCTGCGGATGAAGTTTTCGAGTACCATCAAATTTTCCTGTGTAGGATTTCGCCATCCACATTGACTAGTTTCAGTAAGGCCCCACGCCGACCGGAATATACTCCTCCCTTTTTTTTCTCAACCCTTGAGAGCTGCCTGAAGACTTCATGAATTGGAAAATAGGGCACACTGTTTTCATTGAAACACCTTTCTGTGAGAACTAAAAAACCATTTTCCTCAGCGATCCTCCCAACATGGGTGCAGAGGGAAGTTTTACCAATCCCAGTGGGACCAGTAATAAAGTACATAGAGCCTTTCTCATTCACTGCATCCATTGCTTCCTTAATTTCCTCGATTTCTGCATCTCTATTAATGAACACCTGTGACATGAACTACACTTCTCCGTCATAACAAGCTCAGTCCTTCCACACCTTATCAAATACCTTGCTCAGCATTGCCTCTTGATCTGGTGTGAGGGTTCCAGGGCTCAGAGGGACATATATCATGGAGTGTGTCGTGCTCGCAATATCAATCACCTTCTTCATAAATTTGAGCACCTTGTCAAAACCGTTTTCCACGATCAACAACTCAAGCCCATCTATCACAACCACAGCATTCTGATTGCTTCGCATAAAGGAACTGATAGTGAGCATGATTTCAAATTCCAGGCGTTTGGGGTCCAGGGGTTTAATTCCTTCTTTAGTGGTCATAGAGGATACCCACTCAAATTTTGCATTCTGGAGCCCATAGGCCTGTTTAAGTTTGTCCGGATACTGGGTGGAAAGGCATAGCACAGGCTGTGTCCTGGAAATTTCGTTAACCTGGTTATAGAAACTAGCAATGTCATTTGTAATCAGCAGATTGTTCATGCCCTGCTCTATCATCAGTTGTTTTTTCTCCTCACCCTTGAAAATCCCTCTTGCATGGCACTTTGGACATTCAACTTCTACGGGCTTACCTGGGTAATTTATCGTGAAACTATTGCCGCACTGCCCGCATTGAATTGTCTTTTCCACGCCAGGGGTTTGTGGGGTTTGGGCTGTGGGTCCAGGAGGAATTTCTTCCTTCACAGGTTCAACCTTTATCCCCTCAACCCTTTTCCTGTAAAGATAGTAGGAAACTAAAGCGTCAGGCACCACAAGAAGAATTCCCAGAACGAGCATTGGAATTCCACTGAGGTAGAGTCCTGCAAAGAAGTAAAGGAGAACATAGATAATGAGCAGGAGCAGCACTGTGTAGTGCCACCATCTGATTTTCTTCACATTTCCCCTCAACTCTCTTGGTAACTTTTGCCTCGCCCTCGCAAAAAATGTATTCGGGAAGAACCTCAGAAGCACGATAAACACAACGAGAACTACGAACATAATTCCTGGACTCTCAACAGGGTCAAGGGGAGAGAATGAAAAGGAGGCGGGCTGCCAGGTATCGTAAGTTGCGTCCAATTTAATTATGTACCCAACAGGAGTCCTTATGACCAGGGGGCTCACTCCAGAAAAACCAGAGCAGGAGAGAACACCCACAACATAGGTTATGGTGTGGAATGTTACTGGATATTTGTCGGAGGCAGAGGGTGCAAGCGTCCAGTTATCTCCATTTTTCACCACATCTATCCCCACTTTCACATCCTCCATCCTTGTAGTATTGTTTATTGCATAGTAGAATGGGGCATACAAAGCTTTTGCAAGTGCAAAATGTGCAAGCAATGGGTTGGATTTTTCCGGTTCTTCATAGAGCTTGCACCCAAGCAAATACCTGATTTCAATGGTCTCCTGGGAATCCCAATTTGTACCGATAAGCCCAGCAGTATCCTCTTTAAGCGCTGCCTCACCAGTGCCATAATCTCCCTTGCTCAATGGCTCAGAACGCCTTATTTCCACACCCCAGACCCTAATTTTCTTATAACCATATGTGCCCTCCAGACACCTCTCCACACCGTTGAAGAAATAGATGTTGAATAGCTCTTTTTCCGAGATGTTTGCAGTGGTAGCATTCGCTCCATAGAGGTAAACAAGCAAAGCACGCCTGTACTCTGTAGCTGCACTTCCCTCAAGTCTCCAGGTGATATGGCCTCCGCCTTCAGCATACTGGAGCACTTCAAAGTCTGCATTCACTGTTATAGCTCCTTCTTCAGCAACCACCTGTGGAGTAGGGAAGAGAAGGAAAAGGATAAATGCAGCTAGCCCCAGAGCACCTAACCTTTTCAAAGTTGGTTCTGCCATCGAACGGAAAAATGCAGTGAAGTATATATAAGTTCACCTCCGTAAAATAGATATTCTCCAAGAATATACCCTCTTGGAGGAACATGCAGAATTTGAAGATTGGAATTACTGGCCTACCTGGTGCAGGTAAGACCTCCACCTTGCTCAAGCTGATTGAAAGTCTTGAAAAGGAAGGGCTGGTTGTGGGTGGAATGGTTACCGAACCCATTCTTGAGAAAAACAAGAGAATAGGGTTTTACATCGTGAACTGGCTCACGAAGGAACGCCAGGTCTTTGCCCACATAAAAAAGGAGTCAAAGATAAGGGTGGGGAGGTACGGTGTTGACATAAATGTGCTCCAGACACTGGGTGTTGAAGCCCTCAGGATGGCGCTTGAAAGGGCGGATGTGATTGTGATAGACGAAATTGGGAAGATGGAGGTAGAGAGCAGCAAGGAATTCATTGACATTGTGAAGGAAATCCTTGACTCTGAAAAGCCTGTGATAATCACCCTACACAAAAAATCAAGAAATCCTTTACTCCAAGACATCAGAAGAAGGGATGACATCAGGATTCTAGAGGTCACCCCGATCAACAAGAACTTTCTGCCTTTCAGAATAATGAAGTTGCTGAAGGGAGAGACACTGTGAGAGCGCTGTATCTTGAGGAAATCACGGAGGGAAATACCATCTGCCTTGTTCCAGCCTATCAACGAATGAAAGGGCCTGGCAGCTCAAAGATGCCCGTCTTCTACAATCCAAACATGGAATTCGCAAGGGATGTGACAGTGAGTCTGCTCTCTGCAGTGCTGGATAAAAGAAGGAAATTGAAAGTTCTTGATGGAATGGCGGCTACTGGAATAAGGGGTATAAGAATAAAAAAGGAGGTTTCAAAGCGTTTCTCTGTCACTCTCAATGACATAAATCCTGTTGCAGTCAAACTAATAAAGAAGAATCTTGAGTTGAACGGTGTGGAAGGAGAAGTGGTATGCAAAAATCTGAATGAAATTCTTGCCTCCTCCGCCTACGACTACATTGATGTTGACCCATTTGGAAGTCCAGTAGCCTATCTTGACCTTGCCTTCCAGAGCCTGAAGAGAAATGGCGTTCTCGGGGTTACCACCACGGATACCGCCGTGCTCTGCGGCACCGCACCGAAGGTGTGTGTAAGAAGGTATCTGGCGAGGAGCAGAAACAACTACATGTGCCACGAGATAGGACTCAGGATATTTCTTGGCTATCTGGCAAGGACAGCAGCTAAATTTGATAGAGGAGTAAAACCTCTCCTTTCATTCTACGCTGACCATTACTTCAGGGCTTTTGTTCAGGTTGAGAATGGCGCTGGAAAAGCGGATGCTGCCCTTGCAAACCTTGGCTATCTTGTTGTGGATGAAAAAACCGGAGAGGTGAGAGCCTTGGTTTCTCCCGAGCGGGAGGCACTTGGACCGCTCTGGCTTGGGAATCTAGCCGATGCCACTGTGCTAAACAGGATGGTTGTGAGACCGAATTTCAACACTGCAAGGCGGTTCCAGAGGATGCTGGAAATCTGGAGGGAGGAATGGAATGCAGAACCCTTCTTCTATGATACAAACGAACTCGGAAAAATTTTCCGCCTCTCGCCACCACCGCTTGAAAAACTCATTTCGGCACTGAGAATGCTTGGCTATAAAACCGTGCGAACCCACATTTCACCAAATGGTTTCAGAACAAATGGAACGATTGCCCATATAAGGAGTGTTTACGAAATGCTCAACATGAGGTAAGGATGAAACACACAGCAAGGACCCAAGAAGTTTTAAATATTGGCTGATTTTTGCGATTTGAGAAATGGAGGATTACCATGCCCAAAGAGGAAACAGAGGCAAAAAAACCGACGCCGAAAAAGGTAAAGGATAAATGGAAGGCCAAACAAGAGTATGTAATTCACGCCCCTGAGATGTTTGGGAGCATAGAAATAGGCAGGAGCGTGGCGGATGAGCCTGGGAAAATGATTGGGAGAATTCAGGAGGTCTCTGCACAGGACATGACAGGAAATATTGCAAAATCTCACATTAAGCTCTTTTTTAAAGTGAAGGAGGTAAGAGGATTTGATGCTTATACCGAGTTTGTGGGCCATGATATGACTTCTGATTATATAAGAAGGCTCACAAGAAGGAGAAGGACAAAAATAGAGGGTTCCTACAAACTCACAACAAAGGACAATGTTCTCATAGCAATCAAGCCTGTAAGTATTGCAGAGAAGCATCTCCAGTCGCGGCAGGAGGCTGGTATCAGGCACAAAATTGAGGAGATGCTGAAAAAGGTTGTGAGTGAAAAAACGCTGAGCGAGGTTGTGAAAGACATAATATCAGGGGAGTTAAGCAACACGCTGTCAAAGGCCTGCAAAACAATTTACCCGCTCAAGAAGGTTGAGATAAAGAAGAGCGAGGTGCTGAAAAAGGGTGCAATTCCTACTGCAGAGCCAGAAAAGAAGATAGAGGAGGAAATGACAGAGGTCGGGGTGGCTCAGCCTGGTGGAGCATCGGACTCATAGGGTATTTTGTTCCTGCTGAAACCTGCCGGAGAAATCCGGGGGCCACGGGTTCAAATCCCGTCCCCGACACTTTCCATCACAGAGAGCTTCAACTTAAAGCTTCCTGCCACCTGAGAAAATCTCCAAAGTGTCTTTGGTGCGAGGCCAGTTCTCAGTGAATCTCCTTCACAGCCAGAATCTCTGTTCGGAAGCCGGAGAATGAAGAGAGCAAGACCTTCTCCCTTCCAAACGCTCCAGTTTCCTCAATGTATTTTGCAAGGTGCTCCACAGCAAAAAGCTCTTTCTCAGGAACCTTTACCGAAACAAAAGCAGCTCTGGATGGAGTTGGCTCAATGTCATTCAGGGCTTGGAGTATGCTTGGCCCTATGCCGAGGTCCGCCTTTCCCCGCACAGGATGCCTCCTGAGAGTTTCAATGCTCTTCCATGTAAATCCATTCACCACATGCTCAACAAGAGCACTGGCCATCTGGTTTGCTATCTTCACAACCTTCAAGAAACTCTTCTCCTTTGCAAGTTCAGCAATCACCTGATTGTCAATTACCCAGATATTTCCATCTCCCAGAAACTCAATTGCCTTTTTCAATTCAAAGTTTCCCTCAAAACAAAATGGCGCAAATCCCACAACAATCACAAGCCTGGTATCATAAATTTCCTTCAATGCCCTTGCAACACCCATTCCAGTTCTCCCGCGGAGCGCCGCAACTGCAACAATCACATCAGGGTTTCCGAGAGCATCAGTAATCTTTTTGTAATTCGCAATGCACAGGTGATAAACATCCAGGCTTGTGTATTCCTCCAGGTTCCGTTCCGAGAGATAGATGCGGTGCTGGGCTGCAGCACTGAGCAAACTTCCTCCCGGGCAGAGGTTGATTGCCACCTTCTTAATCCTCGGGGTCTCAGTCCTTATTTCCCTGAGCGCGTTAATCCCGGCGCCACCACAGCCCACAACTGCAATGTCAACGGGGGCAGATTCGGCATCAAACATCCTTATCACATTCATTTTTTCACCCCCTTTCATCTTCTCACCTACCTTGTAGCACTGTAGCAGAGCAAACCTCGTAAATCCCATCTGGCTCCAGTGGCACCAGGGACCTGACACCAACTGCAATCGCCATCACCCTTATGCTTCCCTCACATTCAGGGAGTATCCTGGCACCGAAGATTATGTTCGCATCCTCAGAGAACTGCGAGGAAATCCCTTCAACCACTGCATTCGCGCTCTTCAGCGTGAGCCTTGGCCCGCCTGTGATGTGAATTATTGCAGCCCTTGCACCTGTATAGTCAACATCCAGAAATGGATTATTGAGTGCATCTTCAACTATTTTTTCTGGCTCTTCCTCGGATCCCTCACCATAGAGCAGGGTACTCATGTTGCCATCAGCATAAGAAAACACTGTGCGGAGGTCTGCATAGTCAATGTTGATGAGTGAGGGGAGTGTGAGGGTGTCTGTCACACCTGAAATCATCTCAGCAATCACCTGGTCCATCACACCAAATGCATGCTCAAGTGGCAGTGAAGGAGCAATGTCAAGGAGTTTGTTGTTATCAAGCACTATCAGACAATCAGAGAATCTTCTAAGAGCCCCAAGTCCTTTTTTTGCAGTGCGCACCCTGCCCCGCTCATATCTGAACGGAGTTGTGGCTACAGAAATCACAATTGCCCCAGCTTCCTTCGCAATCTCAGCCACAACTGGAGCTGCACCAGTTCCTGTGCCTCCACCCATCCCTGCAATGATGAACGCGATGTGGGTGTTTCTGAGCACAGTTTCCAGCTCCCTTCTTGAAAGTTCTGCAGCTCTTAAACCAATCTCTGGCAAACCTCCAGCACCATTTCCACCTGTGAGATGCCCACCCAGCAAAATTTTCCGCCTTGCATGGATTGATTTGAGATGCACATAGTCAGTGTTAATTGCAACGGATTCAATGTTCTTTACTCCGAGTTTCTGGAGGTGGTGAATGGAGTTGCACCCTGCACCGCCAACCCCGACAACCTTTATGTTTATCTCTGGCTTTGGCAGGGGATACTCCTTCTCGAATTCTTCCGCTTCTTTTATTATTGTGTTTATGGTCATGGGTCCCACCCCTTCTGGCTTTTTTGTCGGCCCTCAAGGCTGCTTTACGGTGGCAATTTCCCTCAGCTTCCTTTCCAGGTAGTCCCTGATTGCGTTCCTTATTGCCTCCTCAACACTCACGGCGTCCAGCCCCTCACTTATCAGCGCCTCAAGCTTCAGCGCGAGGCTTTTGGGAAGGGCCAGTGTCACCACCATGATATTCTCTGGAGGCAGCTCTTTCTGGATGTAATCATCCAGAGCACGGCGGATTACCTCTGAGAGATTTTTTTCATTGTTTTTTTTCTGGATTTGCTCTAGTTTCTGGATGTACTCTAGAGGTAACCTCACCGTAACTCTTGCTGTCTCTTCCGCCATCATACCACCGTCAGCCGTTTGCCTTGATTTTGTCCGACAAATAGACATATACTTCAGAGTATTTAAATTTTTTCAGGGCAGTGTTTTTATAAATCATCTAATATATTTCTCTATATATAATTTTGTTCTCCTGTTTATTGAGATTCCTGCCTCTTCCAGCTCAGCCAGGCATCGTTCCATTGTAGTCCTTTCTGGGAAAATCACATGGTAGGAGTTTGTGCCAGTAACCCTCAACACAATAATTTTCAATCCCTTCTCCAGAGTGACATTGTCAATCCTTGCCTTGTAAACGACAAAAGGCATTATATTCTCTGGCACATTAGGATATGTGAGGACGCTCACAAGTTCAGCAAAGTGCTTCATAAGTGAGTAAAAGTGGTCAGGGATTTAGTTCTTTTGCAGGGAGGATGCAGTGTGCCTTCAAAACCTTATTATCCCTCGTGCTCCTTTCTGAGAACATGCAGGAAAAACCCATACTTCAGGTTGCCCTGGACATGGAAAACATAGAGCGAGCACTTGAAATTGGCGCTGAGGCTGTTGCTGGTGGTGCGGACTGGGTGGAGGCAGGGACCCCATTGATAAAGAGTCATGGGCTGGATGCTGTTCGGGCCTTGAAAAGGAAATTCAAGGATAGAATAATTGTAGCTGACATGAAAACAATGGATGTAGGTAGTTTTGAGGTTGAAATTGCAGCGAAGGCAGGTGCAGATGTGGTATGTGTCCTGGGTGTTGCAGACGATGCTACGATTTCAGAGGCAGTAAAGGCAGGGCGAAAGTATGGAGCAAAGATAATGCTGGATTTGCTCGGTGTTGAGAACAAGAGGAAGAGGATTGCTGAGGTTTGTGAACTGGGAGTTGACTTTGTATGTGTCCATCTTGGAATTGACCAGCAGATGTCTGCAAAGAGCGTTTTCAATCAGTTGCGAGAACTCGTGAAGGTTTCTCCTGTGCCTGTTGCAGTTGCAGGTGGAATTAACTCAGAAACTGCTGCTGAGGCAGTAACCAGTGGTGCAAGCATAGTCATTGTAGGCAGCGCAATTATCAAGGCAAAGGATGTCAAGGAGGCGGCAGCAAAAATAAAGGAGGCAATGCTCTCGGGTGTGCCCCAGAAAACCGAGGATTTCAAAAAGTATTCTGAAAGCCAGCTTTTTGAGGCCTTTTCAAAGGTTTCCACACCCAACATCTCTGACGCAATGCACAGAAAAGGGGCTATGAAAGGAATCAGGCCATTCATAAACCGGAATCGGAAGATGGTTGGCAGGGCTCTAACTGTCAGGACAATCGATGGAGACTGGGCAAAACCGGTTGAGGCAATAGACAGGGCAAAAAGTGGAGATGTGATTGTAATTGATGCTGGTGGAGGCACAACAGCAGTCTGGGGAGAGCTGGCATCGTGGAGTTGTAAGGTGAAAGGGGTTGCTGGTGTGGTGATAGATGGGGCTGCAAGAGACATAGATACAATACTGAACATTGATTTTCCTGTGTTTGCGAGGCATGTGGTGCCCTGTGCAGGAGAGCCAAAGGGATTTGGAGAAATAGGTGTGGAAATTGTTTGCGGTGGCCAGACAGTATCTACAGGCGATTGGATTATTGGAGATGAAAGCGGTGTGGTTGTGGTGCCTCAAAAGGAAGCTGTAGAAATTGCAAACAGGGCAATTGAGGTGATGGAACGGGAAAACAGATTAAGGGAGGAGATAAAGAGGGGAGGAACTCTCTCTTCAATCCAGAAACTGGAGCGATGGGAAAAGGTTGGCTAACCCATCTCCTTCTTAACTTTTTCAATCCTTTTTGTTGCCTTTGTTTTTTCAAAGTATTCCAGAGCCGCATTGAAATGCTCCATTGCTTTTTCCCTGTTCCCTCTCTCTTTCTCCAGTATGCCAATCTC
The DNA here is from genome assembly GCA_038896575.1 of Thermoplasmata archaeon. GTDB lineage: Archaea > Thermoplasmatota > Thermoplasmata > Lutacidiplasmatales > SKW197 > SKW197. The sequence continues at coordinate 11,763 of JAWACX010000006.1, read as the reverse complement.
AAAATGTAACTCTGCAATATCTCCTGCAGCATTTGTTTCCCTATAAACCTCAATGCAGCGGTTGAACCATTCCTCTGCCTCCTCCAATCTCCCCAGCATTCTTCTCAGAATTCCGCAGGCAGCGTAAACCGCACCCTTCACATCTGGAATGTTTGTTTCTTCAGCCCTCGTAAGTGCCTTTGAAATCCACTCTTCAGCCATCACCCAGTTACCCTCGGATGCATATACCAGTGCTAAATCTCCAAGAACTTTAACAGAGACCCTTTTCTCACCCAGTTCCTCAGCCAGTGCAAGCACAATTTTGTAATATTCCTTTGCCTTCTCATACTCCCCCATATCTTTATAGAGGTTTCCAATGTTGCTCGCTGATACCAGATATTCCCACTTGTTTCCGAGCCTTCTGTTTGTTTCATAGTCCTTCCTGTAAAATTCCATGGCCTTCTCCCAATTTCCTGTATCATGGTATATTACACCTAGATTGTTGCAGATAAATGCCTGGCCCATAACATCGTTTGTTTTCTCAAAAATCTCCTTTGCCAAGGAGAAGTAACCCACTGCAGTTTCCTTCTCGCCCAGAGTGGCATATAGGGCCCCGAGATTGTTGTAGGTATGGGCAAGAGCTGAAAGAAGATTGTGTTTTTTTCTGAGTTCAGCACATTTTAGGAGATACTCCTCTGCCTCCTTTGGCTTTCCCATCAACAGCAGATTGCTTCCGTATCTGTGGTACACCTCTGCCAGCTCTACTTCATCCTCGTATTTTTTACAGATTTCCAGGCTCTTCAGGTAATATGATTGGGCAGCCAGGTGGTCCCCTCGCTTCTCGTAAACAAATCCCATACTTCTATAGATTTTGCCCAGTTCTGGCTGAAGCCCGGCATTCTTTGCAATCTCAGATGCCTCATTTAAAATTTCAAGAGAGATATGTGGGGTGCCCCTCCTCTGCTCCACAACCCCGTGTCTCAGCAGGACCTCAACTTCAAGCCTCGTGTCCTTTGCCTGCTGTGCCAGCTTTCTCAACTCAATAAGATTCTCTATGGCCTCATCCCATCTGGCAAGAATAATCTCAGCTTCTGCCAGCACCCTATGGACTTCAATTTTTGCACTTGCATCCCTTATTTTTGCCAATTCCATGCACTCCTTTGCCCGCTTTGCCTGGGACATAGCATCCTCCACAGCAAATTTTTCAAGCATTTTTTTTGCTAATTTAAGGGAATATTCCGCACACTTCAGATAATTGCAGGAAATCCAGTAATGTGTTGCAATTGCATTGAGTGTTTCCTCGTCTTCTTTTTCCTCCTCTTCCAGAATTTTGCCAGCTTTTTCATGGAGCAGTTTTCTTCTCAGCCCTGTGTGCATTCCGTAACTCACTTCATAGAAGAGGTTGTGGGTAAATCTGTAGGTCTCTTCAATTCCCCTCTCCTCGGAAATGTAACCAGTGCTTACCAGAAGTTCTAGTGTGGAAAGCAAATCTTCCTCTGGCATCTCCGTAAACTTTTGGAGATGCGAATACCTGAATCTTCTGCCAAAAATAGAAGCCATTGAAAGCAGCTTTTTGGCATTATCAGGCAGGTTTTCCACTCTTGCCTTAACCAGATTTGCGAGTGTATCTGGCACTGCGAGTTCTCGCAATTCCCTTTTTATTTTTCTTGTTCTCGGCTCATAAAAGCCCTTGGCCAACACAGCATGCGCCATTTCTTCAATGTAGAGCGGGTTTCCCTCTGTTTTTTCATAAATCACCTTGAGAAGTTCGGCAGGAATCTTCCAGGTCTGGAGCAGGGCTTCCAGCAGCACCGCTGTCTCCTCAATTTTCAGCGGCTCCAGTTTCACCATGTGCACTCCCTTGGTCCCCACAATTTTTTCAAGTAGGTTTTGCAGAGCTTTTGTCTTTCTGAGGAAAATAATGTCATCTGGATAGGCACAGAAAATCGAGAATTTCTCCTCGTGAGCAAATTTTGAAAGGTAGAGGAGAAGATTAAGCGTTTCTGGGTCAGCCCACTGCAAATCATCAATTATCAGGAGGAGGGGTCTTGTCTCCACAAGGTATCGGATTCTCTGGTGATACTCCTCATAAATTTTGTATCTCTCCCTGTTGAGGTCTATCATTTCCAAACTTTTTTCCGTTTTTTCCCCAAACATTGCAATTCCTAGGGGAATTCTGTCCTCCCCTTTTAGCTCAGGTGCCTGTCTGAATGCATCCTTGAAAGGAAGATAGGGTACAGAATTTTCATCAAGGCCCCGGCCCTTCAGCACACAGAATTCCTCAGCCCTTGCATAATTTTCTATAATCTCCAGCAACCTGCTCTTTCCTATTCCAATGGGCCCGGTGATAAACACAATTGAACCATTTCCATTTTTTGTTTCTTCCAGATACCCGACAAGGAGCGCAATTTCTTTACTCCTTCCAACGAACGGTAACTGGCCAGATGCTCCCTCATGATCCATTGATTGGTATAATTCTTTCAAAAATAAATATTTACCCCATAAAACCTGGAATGTGTCGACAGCGTTCCATGCTTCCCGCAGGCTCGCGCACTGGAGTACAGCATGGAACGCGGGCAGGCTTAACTTCCGGGTTCGGAAAGAGACCGGGTGTTTCCCTGCCCCTATGGCCGTCGACAGAAAAAGGGAAAAAGCGGGGCTATATAAACATTTTCAGAGGTCTGCTTGAGATGTACTATCAACCCAGTGGAGGGATTTTCGTGTTCGCAAAATACTCAAATCTGAAGTTTGTTTTTGAACCCACATTTCTGCCAGGGATTGGCATTAACCTTGCTGAAAGAAATTTATTCAGTTTTGCTGCTAAAGAACCAATGTCCAGCAAAAGGTGGTAAATTTTTCTGGTTGAAACATTGCCCGGGAGAGGAATTGTGTCCAGGCCAGTACCGCAAACTGCGGAATAGAGCAGGAGGTTTGTTAGATTGTATCTTCCTTCTGCATTCCTCTTCGCCAGCCCCGTGTCTTCCAACATTGGGAGCATGAGCCCAGAATACCCACACTTCCTTACTTTGAGTGCATCAAGCACATCCGTAACAATTTTTGCAGCTGCAAGGGTTCCTGGCTCCCCGAATTTGCCTATACCAAGTTTTTCAAAGGCGTAGGCGATACTCTGATTTCGCTCAACACCTGGTGCCACTGACACATCTATTCCTTCAAACTTTATCCCTGTCTTTGCGGAAATTTCCTCGCAAATTTGCTCAATCGTTCTAAATTCTCCCTCAAGGTTTTGCATTAAAATTCTACCTGCTGTCCCTAAATCTCTCGCTTGTGAGAAAGCCGCATACACTATGTCGCTGTTTTCGCATCCGATTCCAAAGGAAGGCCTACCGCTATGGTAGGATGCCGGGTAAAAAGGTGTATCTGGTTTGGGGTTAAAGAGGCAGGCAAATCTGAGATTTCCAAATCCCTCTTTTTCAAGTCCAGCCAGTTTCTTTATCAGTTTTGCAGTGGCAAGGGCTATGTCTGGCACTATCTGGTTCTGGGTGCAGGCAGTAGTTGTGCAGAAACCCCTCCTTGTGTTTTTTAGAATTTCATAAATTAATCCAACATTTTCTGGCTGTTTCACAGTGCCCATGCTGAAATAGTCAATTTCCCAGGACTTTGCAAAAATCTCTAGGGCCTCTGCAATTTCAAGAATCTGGCTTTTACTGCGGTAATACTCCTCCAAGGGCTGAGTGGTCATTCTCAATGTCTGAACCTCATACCCATTTCTCTCAAACACTGCCTTTGCAGCATGCAGAAAACTTGCCCAGTTCTCCAGTTCCATTTCCTTCAATGGATAGGGAAGATTGAAACCAAGTGTAATCGTGCGAATCTTCATTTTCTCATCTCATAGTTAGCAAGGAAGGTATGATTTCCCTCTTTCCATTCTTTCACTTTAGCCGCGCACCACATTTTACGCATTTTCTTGCCTTCAGCTCATTTTCCGTCTCGCATTCTGGACAAACAACCACAGCCCTTCTTCTTTCCCTTTTCTTCTTTTTTGCTCTCTTTTCAAGTGCATAATCCACGAGAAATGGAATGATAATGATAAGAGCGATTGAGATTTGGAGGTAGAGCCATGAGTTTGTAGGTACATACTGGGCATTGCCTGTAAAAAGCAACTTCAGTGCCCCGAACCAGGGAAGCTCGCCCCTTGCCACACCTACAATCCACTCAAATTTCACAGGCTGAACAAGTTCATTTCGATAGAAAAGGTTTGTCTGGTCAACTGCACCCTGGTTGTTATCTCCGAGCGTTATGAACCCGTCATGTCTTGAAGCCAGATTCGCAAGAATGCCTGCAAAATTTATTGTGAGGTTTATTTTCGCATGCCCGTAATTTGCAATCCAGAGCTTGCCAGTTATACCATAGGCTCTTGGCGGAGCCCCCACAATTCCCCAGTCCTTGTCCGGTATAAGTGAAGGATTGTTGAGTTCTGGAATGTCAAACCCATTTGCACTCAGGTTATACCTGGCAAAGAGCACCACCCGATGGATCACAGGAGTTGCATCCTCATGCCCGTTTTTCTTGTAAACAATCACATCCCCATAGCTTCCATAGGTAGAATACCCAGAAATCTTGCCCTGAATGTATGTGGTAATCTCACTTACTGAACCCACTTTTTTCACAATCACCATGTCTCCCGTATCTATGACTCCGAGCTGGCTTTCTGGACCATGCTGCATGCTCCCGCTTTCAACCACAACAAGGAATGGCCAGAGTCCTGAGTAGGCATAGAGGAGGAGGAGTATTGTCCCAACGACTGCAAAGGAGATGAGAAGGTCACGGACCCAACCTCTCAGGTATTTTCTTAATCCGAATCCTTTGCCAGTTTGGATATCAACTTTTTGTTGTGGTGCACTCATTAAAGCCACCATATTAAGGTAATATATTAAGTAGATGGTAATCCATCATCATAGCCTGTACCTCTTCAGCAGTTTTTCGTAAATTTTGAATTCTTCTGTCATTGCAAACTCAGCAATTTTTTCTTCCGGGAGAGTTCCAAGAAGTTCATCAAGAACCCTGAGCACCCTTGCAATTTCCTCGTCACTCAACTCCTCCTCTCTTTCAACCTCAGGTATTACAGAAAGGACATCCGCTGCAACTGCAACCGCAAATTTCTGCTTCCTCCCGAACAGGGTCTCAGTTCTCCTGACACAAATCTGCTTCCCCTCTAAGGCTATATGGCAATCATGGAGGAATGCAAACACCTCGGTTCTGAAGTTCCCAATAACATCTGGATTTGAGAAAGAGACTGTGGAGTAATTTTTTCTCTTTGCCCTTGCGATGCTTGTTGCCAAAAAACTGCAAACATTCTCTGCGCTGTAGTTCTGGGCAGCCGCATTGATGCAATCAAGCACCAAAACACCATTTCCCTCCAGTTTTTTTAATGCCCAGTCTATTGCGACGCCAAGGTAAACTATGTCCCTTGAAACAAGGATTTCTCTGCCTCTGTCCTCAACCCCGGTCACCTTTTTTGCACTGCATGAGAACCAGTCCACAAACACAAAATTCTTTATGCCCTCTACCTCAAGTTTCTTCCTTTCCCTCATTTTCCTGGCAAATTCCCCAGAACTGTTTTCTCCGGAAACAAAGATACATGGTTTGCCTGAGAGAAGGGCATCTGCAATGCATTGCTCAATCAAATATTCCTTTGTTCTGGCATCAGAGGAGAAGAAGAGTGCAGTGTTTTCTTCCACACCACCTGGCAGTAAAAGTTCGGAGCCGGGAAGCCAGTAGAGGTTTTTCCCACCGTTCCATCTCACGCTCAGCCGCTCTCTGGAGCCTGAGCCCTGGAGCACCACCTCACTTTCCCGCACAAAGTAGAGGAATTCCAGGTCCTCCATTGGTTTCTTCAAACTTGAGAAAGTGAGTTTTCCATTGGCAAGGGTGAGAGAATAGTCAAAACTGTTCCTGATTTCCCCAATGGTCTCCTCAAAGATTTCAGGCTTTTCCAGAAGGACGAGAAAGGCAATTCCCTGAGATTCACAGTGACTGCAGAGATTCTCTATCAGGGCAGTTACTGTTTCTTTTTCGTGGAGGAGAAGGACTGGCGTAAGATGGAAAAATAGTTTTTTCACGCCTTCCATTTTTTTAATTGCAGAGAAGAACTGGACAGGGTCTGCGGGGACCACAATGGCTTCAGCACTTCCATTTTGAATCCCCGCCAGTTGAGAATACCAGTCTATTTTTTTCCCCATTGCGAGAGAAACGGGTTTGGTAACCACAAAGTGTCCATCATCTCCCAAAAAATTCTCAATCAGGAAAAGGGCATCCTGGAATTGCTCTGTTAACAGCAGAATTCTCTTTCTTTTTCCACTTTCAAGCAGATTGTCCAAGGCAGGAATCTGGAACATCCCCATAAACATCAGAATATCTTTGTATCTGCCTGTATCACAATGCCATCTGGAGTTATTACAACTGGATGTTTTGTGGTATCATGCTTCGCAAACCTCATCTTCCGCACTATGATTGTCCTCCTCAACTCTCCCTTCACCTCTTCAAGTCCAAGCACGATGAATGAGTCGCACACAAATTGCTCGATTCCATAGCGTGTGAGGGAATTGCCACCATCTGGAGATTCTGAAATCAGCACAGTTGTCATATCCATCTCTTTCAGTTCTGTGGCGAATACAAAAAGTTCCCTTCTCAGTTCCTCATAGTTGGAGTAATAGAGCCCAAGTGCTGTAATTGAGTCCACAACACATCTCCTTGCATTTGTGAGTTTCTGGAGATTCTTTATCACTTTAGTAATTGAGGCAAAGCTCGCCATACCCTTCTCAATTTCCTTTGAAAGTGCCTCCTTTCTCATTGCTCCGAGGTCCATTATCAGGATGTTATTGTTTTTTTCATGTTCCAGGAGATTGAATTTATAATTGTTCATTGCCCTCTCGATGTTGCCCCTGCTCTCCTCAAGTGTGATGTAAATACCCTTTTCACCGTTTTTTACTCCACCAAGCAAAAACTGCATGCCAAAGAGGGTTTTTGCACTCCCGGCAGGCCCGCATACCAGATTTACAGTTCTTGCGGGAAAACCTCCTCCCAGGAGCTCATCAAGCCCGGGAATTCCACTCTTTATTATCAAGCTCTCACCACCTCCTTGAAAGGTCTGAAATTTTCTGAATTATTTCACTGCTCTTTTTACCTGCAAAGTAGGGAAGGACCTCGTTCAAACGCTGGACAAGGAGCGGAACATCCTCTGGCCTTATCGCATCTGGATTTATCCCAGCATCCTGACACTGTTTGGTGTAGAGAAAGATGCTCATGTTTCCGAGTGGGCTCTCTTGCATTGTCCTCACAATTTTCATTCCCAGCGAATTCACTGGCTCACCTCCTTCACGAGTGCGTAGCATTCTTCCAGAAAATCTCTATCATTTCCAATTTCCGCCAGCACCGTGTTGGTAAGAAGATTGTATGTCATTTCTTCACCGAGCGCCACATAAATTTTTGCCAGGGTATTCCGCATTGAATCTCTCACATTATTTTTGTGGAAATCTCTCTCGCTCACCTTTATCACATCCGAAACCATCACCGGGCCAAGCGATTTCTCCAGCACCTTTATCATGTGTTTATGAACTTTCTCCCACTTATCAGAATTTTTTTCCCAGGAGATGTTGTCCATTGAATTCCCTCAATACTTCCGCATAAATTTCCATTATTTATATTTTCCTTGTTGTTCGTGGTGTGTGTAGTCCTGAAAAAATTTCCCACATCATTAAGGTCGGAATCTATACCCAAGAACATGAAACTTACGCCAAAGAAAATAAGATGGATAATAAAAAGGAAACAAGAGGGTATGACCAGCAAGGAAATTGCATTTGCAATGAAAGTTTCAAAACGAAGAGTGAACCAGATATGGCAGATATATAGAGCGACGGGAAAAATACCAGAAATTGGAAAAAGACTTGGGAGACCAAAGAAACAACCACTCTCAGAAAGAGAAAAAGAGGTAATAATTATGGCAAAAAAGAAGTACAAATTTGGAGCTAGACGGCTAGAACCTTTGATAAAAAGAGATTATGGTATTAGTATTCCACACAACAGAATCCACGAGTTCCTTCTTCAGCAGGGTTTGGCTCAAGAAAATGTGAAGAAGAAACAAAACCGGAAGAAAACACGTTATCAGAGAGAATACTCTTTATCAGCAGCGCATATTGACTGGCACGAGGGAAAGAATGGGTTGAAGGTATGTGCAATGCTAGATGACAGATCTCGGAAGATACTTGCATGTGGAGAATTTGAAAGGGCAACTGAAGAGAATTCCATTAAGATATTCCTTGCAGCGGTAAAGGAGTGGCAAGATGTAAGACAGTTGAGGGAAATTATCATTGATAATGGCTCACACTTCGGTGCTCATAGAAGAAACGAAAGTGGAGAGTGGAATTCTGAGTTCAAAAGAGTAGCGATGGCATATGGTGTTAAGATAATTAGGATAAGTCCAAACCATCCACAGACCAATGGAAAGATTGAGAAATGGTACCACACCTATGATCTCTACAGAGGAGAGTTTCCTACACTGGAGGATTTTGTAAAGTGGTACAACTCAGTAAGGACACACGAAGGAGCGGATCCGAGTGGGCTTAAAACACCAGATGATGTCTTCTGGGAAAATCTTCCTCCTGAGTGTCTTTTAGGTCTGGCATGTAAATTATTCGGTTGGTGAGAACATGCTGGTGGGAAACAAAGAAGAAAAAGATTTATTAGCGGGAAATAATTTTGGGACTACACAGTGTTGTTCGTGGTGCCCTTCATCTGGCTTGATTTGAAAGTAATTCCACATGAGAATCCTGCCCAGCAGTCAGATGTTCTGATGGTGTCTTTGTTTTTCTAAATTCTCCAGAAAACATTTAGATTCAAAAGCCAGCATAATTTGCGGGCAACACGCCTCCTTTGGAAAGATTTATTATAATCCTCCCTTTACATCTATATAATATAGCTATACTTGAGAGAACATGCAGCGGGGTGGGGTAGTCAGGTATCCCGACGGGCTCATAACCCGTAGATCAATGGTTCAAATCCATTCCCCGCTATCTCCACCTATTCTGAGAACACGAGGTCAAATCTTCGCTCAACAAGGACTTTCTCTCTCTGGTTGAACAGTTTGGGAGGAATCTCCACAATCAGGGAAACATCATATTCATGGCATTCATCACATACATCCTTCAGAAACTTGAGTACAGCGATGAAACCATTTGAAAGAAGGAAAATTGGCACTGCATCAATGTAGATTATGCCATTTCCCGCATTTTTTTTCACAAAAGAAATTATTTCCTGGCTCACCTCAAATTCCATCTTTTTTGGAGAATAACCCCTCTCGTAACCAGAGGTCTCAGTAATCCAGATACACTCTACAGCGCTGCCCTCCCTAAACCCCTTCAAAAACTTTTTTGGAAAGCTGGAAGAGATTCCAAGGACAGGAGCACCTAGCACTCTAGATTTTACTGTCTCCCTCATCTCAGCAGAAATTTCCACGAGATGGGTCTTTCCCTTTTCCAGTGCAAAACTACTTACCTTTCTAAGCTCTAAACCACTTTCCTGCAACCTTACACTGCGGAGACTTTCAAAATAACTTCGCTCCTTCTCAGAGTAGATATTTTCTGCCAGTGAAAAAATAAACACCGAGTTTCTTTTTGCAGCTTCGTCTGCAACTGCTTTGCAGAAGTCATATGTAGGTTTAAAACCATTGATTGCTACAAGATAATCTACATCGTCAAAATAAATTACTCGCCTTTCCTCCTCACGGAGGAATGCAAAAATGTGATAGGAAATTTCAAATTCCAGTTTTGTTGGTTCTATCGCGTTTTCCTTAGTTGTAATTTCGGAGATCCAGAGCACAGGTAGTTTTGTGATTTTAAACTCTGAACGAACAATCTTAGGATGGCGTGTGGTTATGCATAACCCGGGCATTTTCCCTGCAGCATATCTGAAGGCTTCGAATCCTTTTTTTCCAGTTGTGGTGCTTACAAATACACAATCTCCTGGTTCTATCTCTATTTCCGGTTTTGGAAGGGCAGAGGGTTCGATTCCATCTTCCACCACAGCCTCAATTGTAAATAGCTTGTACTTTACAGCAGCATAAAGCCAAAAGACATCCATGAAAATTATCCAGAAATTACCAGTAGGCATTCCAAAAACTGGAGGAAGGTTTGGGAAACCGGTAATAGAGACACCCGAAACAAAAATGAGGGAACCGATTGTCATATACCTTAGCTGCATCTTCTCCACTTTGCTTCTTGCGTGAATGTATGAATGAAGAAAATTATAGAAAATTACAATAAAAATCAATAATAAAAGAGGAATTGCAGATATAAACAGCGGGCCATTCTCTACACCATAGCCTGCCCAGTAATAAAGCAAATCCGAAACAATCAGTGGGGTGAAAAGAGCACAGCAAAAATAAACCAGAAACCCAATAAAAACAACCACGGACAAAATTTTAAACTGTTTAGCTGGAACTTTCTTTATAGGGTATTGAAAGGAGAGTAAAATCCCTGCCATTATTAAGCCTATCACGGAGCCGCTCATCAATCTCCCGCATGCAAGGGCATATGGATAGTACCAGACACTCTTGTAGTTTTCAGGTGTTACCGGTAAGCTCTTTAACACGGTTTCTGCACCTGCCCAGACAATAACGCAGATAAAAATGAGCGAAAAATAGAATCGAACGCTCGCTGAACGACTTTTGTAGAGAAGATAGACTAGGAAGATTATATGAAAGACGAATGAAATAAGTGGAGCGATTGCATAGGGATTTATTTGCACATTACCCGTATCTCACCGAGGTATTAAATGCTTTCCTAAAAAACAAGGTATAACTTACTAAAATCAAAGCCAAAAACAAATAAAAATAAAAAAAAAATTTGTGCTAAAACTTTTTAAAATCTTCGCCTGTTGCTATCTCTATTTCTGTTGAAATTTCTTCTTCCTCTGTACTCTCTTCTTTCTTGCTCATATTCCTGGGCGCTCATATCCACACTAGTGTTGACCTCGCCCACTGTCTCCGTGCTTTTTGTAAGGGACCCGTACTTGCCAACATTGAGATGCATGTGCCCCCTTACCAAGGAAATGTAGCCATTTCCTATCAGCACAACATCTCCTGGCGCGACAGTACCAATCTGCTCTTGCCAGAGCGACAGCACTATTGTGCCAGTTTCGTCGCCTATTACGGCCTCGGCAACTTTTCGTCCCTCTCCTCCAAATCTGGAGGGTATTTCTTTCGGCTCACCAACGCTCAAAACCTTGGCCAAAACATTTACCTGCTTTGACCCAGGTGTCAAGTCCTTTACTTTCGTCAGTTCTTGCTCCATATCTATACTTCCTTTTCGCTTTTTGCACACTGAAAAAAGAGCGAACTCTGTTTCCAATGTGCTAAGGATAAAGCACACATCGGGTATATAAGGGTTCCTGTGAACCGGCTGCGGAACGCACTAACTTCCCAAAGATTGCGTAATAGGCACAACGAGATTTTGATGGGTCAAACAATACAAAAAGAAGGGAATTGCAATAAATGAACGGAATGAACATATGGAAGCAATCCAAAGTTTATGTTGTGCCAGTGGGTGAGCAGAACCTTCTGAATGAGATAACAAAATCCACGAGAAAACTGCTTAATGAGCTTGAGATACATATTACTCAAAAGTTGGGAAGTTAGAGTGTCCCACTCTAACTTCCTATGTTTTAGGTAATATGTCAACCTCAAGTTTTTCCAGCAGTTTCTGTGCACTTTTTGGAATTTCATTCAATACTCTTGCACCTTCCAATTCCACAACATAAATCTTTGAAAGA
>JAWACX010000005.1:0-21737 GCA_038896575.1 Thermoplasmata archaeon | reverse complement strand
CATCAGTTTCTCCCTTCCTAGGATAGCTGAGGTGAGCAGGAGAGGTGTTGATCTGGGCAAATGAAAGTTTGTGATAAAAGCATTCACAGGGCTCTGAAATTTGTACCCGGGGTAAATAAACAATTTTGTTTCCCCTGATGAGGGATAAACCACACCAGCCCTGGATGCACTTTCAAGGGCCCGCATTGTTGTGGTGCCCACACAGCATACCTTTTTCCTGTTCTGGCTTGCGAGATTTATCTCATCTGCGACCTCATCTGAAACTGAATACCATTCCTCCTCCATTCTATGCTCCTCAACCTTCTCACCCTTTGGGATTCGGAATGTTCCAGATCCAACATGGAGCGTGAGAAAAACAATTTTCACTCCAATTTTTTTTAATCTGCTAAGAAGGATTTCTGTGAAGTGCAGCCCTGCGGTTGGAGCCGCAATTGAGCCCTCTTTCGTAGCATAGACTGTCTGGTAATCTTCCGGCTGCGTGAGTTCCCTTTTGATATATGGTGGAAGAGGCATTTTCCCGCAATTTTTCAAGAGTTCTGGAATATCCGGGGAGATGCAGGTCCAGCCAGATTCTTCCTTTGCAAGCATCAGCCTGTGTTGGCCAACAAATAACTCGAATTTCTCTCCCCTGAGTTTACCCGTAGCCAGTACTTCCCATTTTTCTTCTCCAATTTTTTTCAAAAAAAGGAGTTTCACCTTTCCCCCCGTGCTTTTTTGGGCTATGATTAAAGCGGGAATGACCTTTGTATCGTTGAGCACAATTACATCTCCACTCTCAAAAAACCCTGGCAGTTCATTGAAAATTCTGTGTTCAATTTTGCCAGATTTTTTCCATACACAGAGCAACCTTGCAGAATCCCTCGGCTGTGCTGGCTCCTGGGCAATCAACTCCTTTGGAAGAACAAAATCAAAATCCTTCAGTTTCATCTCAACATTCCAGATACAATGTCCCTTGTGGCCTTCTCCCAGTCCTTTGCCTTCACAATTCCACTTGCAAGGAGAATTCCCTCAGAACCAAGTTCAATGGCCTTTGCCACATCCTTGCCAGTTTTCACACCTGCACCGCAGAGCACCTTTACCCTGCTCGAAACACGCTTCACTTTTTCCACAGTTCCGGAGATAACCTCAGGTCTTGCGGTAGAGACCGCAATATCCCCTCCAATCAACTCTGGCGGCTCAACAGCCACGAAGTCAGGCTCAAGTGCAGCCGCTGCACAGCTTGTTGCTACATTGTTTGTGCACACAATAGAAACTAGCCCGAGTTTTCTGCATTTCTCAACCAGAAACTCAATATCCGCAAGTTTCAGCCTGTGCTCTGAGTGGTTTATGAGCGTTCCCATGGCACCAGCATCCTTTATATTTTCAAGGGGTGTGAATCCTGTATGACTCCCAAACTCTATTGCATCGGCATGCTGGCTTAAAACTGGAATTTTTGTGTTGGGAGCAATCAACCTTATGTCAGGTAATGTTACAGCAGCAGCGATTTCCACATCATGCTCCCCAGCAATCTTTTCCAGCACCTTTGTAAGCTCAAGTGCCTTCTGACCATAGCTCACATCGTATATCTTGTAGTTTACCACGAGGACTGGTGTTCTGAGCAATTTAACCACCCTTTCCATTCTTTATGTGGACATCCAGCTGCGGGAAGGGAATCTCTATACCTTCCTTCTTGAACCGCTCAAAAAGGTTTGTCCTTATCTCAGATTCAACCTTGTATTTTAGATTGTAATTTTTCACAACGAAAAAGATTGCAAAATCTAGCGAGGATTCACCAAAATTTCTGAACCTCACCACAGGGGCATTTTTCTTGTCCTTCAGAATATCCGGGTGAGAAAGGGCAACCTCCTCCGCAACCTTTAGAACCTTTCTCGGGTCTGAGCCATAAGAAACTGAAAACTCAACCCTTCCACGGAGCGTCTCCTCGGGTTCTACCATATTTACTATTCTTTCAGAGGATATCTTGTTGTTTGGAATAACAACCATCACATCATCAAAAATTGAGTAAAATCTTGTACTTCTCAAACCAATTTTTTCAACACGGTACCATTTATCTGAATCTCCAAGTGTCACAATGTCGCCCTCAACAAAGGGTCTATCAAGGAGGAGAAGGATTCCTGAGAAGAAGTTTGAGAGTGAGTCCTGGGCTGCAAAACCGATGATAAGGCCCAAGACCCCCATGCTGGCCACAAGCAGTGTGACATCCACGGAGAAAACCTTGTTCACGAAGTAGATCAAAATGACAATGACAATTATTGCACCCCCGACTTTATCAAATACTGGTACAAGAATATCATCTATCTCTGTCTCGGTTTTTTGAGCCACCTGCCTGAAGAAGTAAATCACCACATCCTTCCAGAGCTTGTAGGCCATGTAGCCGAAAAGGAGAATCACAACAGACCAGTAGAAATTGTAGAGATAGAAGTAAAACACATCAGGCAAATCCAGAATTTCTGTTGAGGAAACAATTGCATAGGTGATAAAGAACACAAGAAGGGGTTTTCTTACAATAGCCAGAATTCTGTCATCAAGGTCTGTTTTTGTGCGTTTCACAAGCCTGGTAACTATCTTCTCGGTGAGATAGTAGACCACGATGATAAGCAGCGTCCAGAGTATTATATCAAGAATAAAGACCCCATAGAGATTGTTGAAGGGATATGGAAGAATGTTCTCAAAAATCCCGAGCACCTTTTCAGTTGAAACTACACCAACATAATTTATCTTTAAATTGTACTCAAAAACATGTACCTGGCTCATATTCACAGCATTGCGAATTTCAAATGTGATGTTAAACTCATTTTTTGAAACTCGCTTGTAAGGCTTTATCTCCACCTTTATCTCCCTGACGGTTTTTGGTTCAACCACAAAATGGTTGTCTGAGGGCGAAAACACAGCATCCTTGACATCAGAAGAAATGTTCACGATGTAGTAGTTCATTGTGTTGTTGTTAACAATTACAAATTCAAAATGAGAGGCGTCAGGGTAATGGGCTTCCTGTGTAAGCGGCGTGCGGTTGAACACATTCAGATTTTCATCGCTACCAGCAGCATCCATACATCCCTGGAACATCAGTGCGGTGAGGAGGAGAAAAGGTAAAACTAACCAGCGCCTCTTATCCATGGATGCGGGATAGCATGGGAGATATAAAAAGATTTATGAACCCTCCGGGTGTAGAATAAAACCTCTTTTTCTCCCAAAATCTCTCCCTTTTATCCCATACCACATAACCATGCTGTAATTCGGAACTACGCATTTACCCCAATATTAGAGGGAGATACCCTAGAAAGTAAAGCAAATCCAGCCCTCAAACACACAGAAAATTTAAAATACTATGGTGCTATGGTGTCAGTTGGTGATATATATGGCAGTACAACCACCACCATATGTGCCTCCACCGCAGCCGCAACCAATGCAGCAGATCTCACCGCCCCAACCGATGCCTCCTCCAAGGCCTCAGCCGCAATATCCAATTTCCCAGCCACTGGCACCGAAGCCAGAAACTCCAGGTATTGTGAGCAACAAACTTTTAGTGCTTTTTGTTTTCCTTGGGATGGTGATGCTGACACTTGGTGCAATGATGATCCATGCGGCACCGGAAATAACGAACAAGGACTATTCTGGGTATACTGACGCAAATAAGATAAGGGCAGATGACCAGAGACTACAAACCACGGTTACAGATATAGGCCACCTCATGGCAGATGTAGGAGCGTTACTCATAGTAACCTTCCTGCTACTGGCTGCATTGCTCCGAAGTGATTGGTCGGACACTATCAGGTTTGGCCTGTTGCTTGCAGTGGGCCTGTTCCTGCTTGGATTTGCATTCACAATCTAAGCTGGAAACATGGCACTGGAAAACCAAAAACTGCTCTTTTTTTCTGCTATTTTTGTGGTTATTGTAGCTGTTGGTGTAACAGTTGGAAAGGTAGCAATTTCCGCCCCCTCCACATCAGGGGTAATGAGTCCAGCTCAACTCTGGAAGGCAATAGACCAGGGAAAGTTACAGAATCAAAGCTTCCATCAGGTGGAGGGTGTGATAAATCGTGTAGATCTGGCTAATATCTCAGGTTTTCAACTCGGCCTGGTGTACTTCAAAGGTTGTGATTCCCCATTTATCTGGGGAGTGAGTGGAGAATCACCATATGACTACATAAACACTAAAGTGACTGTGTATGTTGGTGTAGCTTATTTTGGGAATATGGTACAGGGTCTTGGGAAGAATGGCTGGGTTGCAATTATTACAAGTATTGTCAGGTAACTTTCACCCGTAGTTTTCAGGCCTTGCTTTCATGAATTCCCGCAAAAGGGAGGTGGCATAGGTGCCTTTTGACAGCGAAAACTGAAAACGAACGCCCTGGCTTTCAATCTGCCATTCAAAATTTCTCGGGATTGCAAACAATCCCCTTCTTGTGCCCTTTGATGAAATCTCTGGAATTTCAGGAATGATAAAGTCCACAGGGACAAGTTCTTCCTCCTCAATGACCTTTCGCTCAATTTCACCAGGCTCTCCTTCGGCAAACACAGGCTCGGAACCAAAAACAATGCCGGAGACGACACACTTGCCCTGCCTCCATTTCTCAAGAATTGTGGAATAATTTGAAGCCTTAACTAGAATGTGTTGCTCTTCCTGTGGCATCCCATTTTTTACCGGAAGCACGATGTCCCCTATTTCCACAGTATTTCCTCCGAATTTTTTTAGCCTCCTGCTCAGAATCCGATTAAACAGAAAGGACTGGTAAGCATGAACAAACATCATTAAGAGATTCTTCGGAAGCACCTTCAAAGCACCAGCATAGTCCTCTGGCCTTTCTGCAAGTCTCTGGCAGATTGCACGCTCAAACAGCATGGAATCAGGCATCTCTTTAGCTGCTGCAGCAAAATCAAGGGTTTTCTCAAGTTTCTCCCTTATCCACTTCGTTTCCTCTGCCTCTTCCTCAACTGGATTTGCGATGTAGGTGAGCACCGCCTCCTTTATCCTCCCCTTTACAATTTCCCTGCCAACAATGTGCGTCACAGGCCTGTAAACTCCAAATCGCTGGATACCAAAAAAGTTAGGGAAGCCCAGATTTGCCTGGATTCTCTCATAGATGCTTGAAATTTTTTCCTCAATTTCCAATTTTTCCACATCTCTCACGAGAATATTAAATCTATTCTCAAGCACATCCCCTATCTCAATCTGCTTTTTTGCCCTGAACATTTCCAGAATTTCCACATCCTTCAGGTTGATTTTATTAACCACCTCAGGAGGTGCATCAAACCAGAAATAACGCTCCACAACTGCCCTCTTGTCCTTTGTGCCAGCAAACCCGATGCGTTTTCTGCTGATGTGCATTGCCCTTGCGAACTCCCGCACAAGCTTATTTGTTTCCCAGTTCTTGGTTCGGATTCTGGCAATTGTATATCTCCCATCCACTACAATTTCAGGCAATTTTGCGGTTTCAACAACCACAAAATCTTCTGGCTCCTTCTTGAGCACTCCTCCTATTCCCGGTAAGTTGTCGGTAAGAAAACACTCCATTCCAATTTCGCTCTCATCCCTCAACATCTTTATCTTATGTGATCCAGCGAGAATGAGCCGATGCTTATCTTGTTCTTTGAGAAGTTATACTGTATCCAGGCCCTTGACTGCACATCGCAGATACCCTTGACACTCAGATAGGTCTTCAGCTGTTCAAGCTTGAACTCGATTGAACCATCCATCATGTGACCCAGCATCTGGATGTCAGATTCGCTGTGCATTCCTGTCTCAATTGTGTAAAGCGCAACAGCCCTGTCCCTCTTCCTCTTCCCGCAGAAGGGCTGGAGGAATTTAAACACGGATGCTGTGTCCAGATAGGCAATAATTGTTGAGATTGACTCAAATGTGAGGCGATAATACTTATGTTTCTTTTTGAATTCCCTGGCAATGTTATCCACGGCTTCTCCAATCCCTTTCGTATCCGTAGGTTCATCAATGTAGATTGCGTTAGGATTGTTTGTCTCTTCCCCCATGCTCTTTGAGTAAGCATCTACATATCTTACAAGTCCGATCTTCTCATACTCTTCGAAACTGGGAACTATATACCTCATTTCCTCAACAAGTGTGGGAATTGATTTATCCGTGATCACAAAAATGCATGGAACACCCTTCTTTAAACCTTCGGCCATAAACAGATTCAGGAGAACTTCCTTGCCGACATGTGGGGGCCCGTTTATGAGTACATTTGAGCCAAATGGAAAGCCGCCGTAAAGCAAGTCATCAAGCCTTGTAACTCCTGTTTTTACCTTTTCCTGCTTTATCTCCTGCTCCCTCTCAGCCTCCTTCATTTCAATTTCCTCAGCTATAAGTCCCCGCTCTTTCAACCTGAGTTCTTCAGCTTTTGCCTGCAAATACCGTTCCCTTGCCCTCAACTCCTCCTCCTTCTTTGCAATCTCTGCTTCAAGGTCTTCCAAACGCCTCTTTGCCTCAAGTGTCCTTGTATCCTGGATTTCTGCACGCATCGCTGCCAGCTTCTTAAGTTCTTCCTGGAGCTTCTCCTCCCTGTACCTTATGTCCTCCTCTCTTCTATTGTACTCCTCCTCTTTAAATGCCAGAGTATCTTTTAACTTTCGCATCTCCTCTTCCTTGAATCTTATTTCCTCGCGCAACCTCCCTATCTCCGCCTCCTTTAGAGCCAGTTCTTTTTCTTTTGCGGTAAGTTCCTGAATCTTTTTGTTGAGAGTTTCCTCAATTTCTGGCACAGACTTCAACCTTAACTCAAGTGCCTCCTGCTCCAGCTTTCTTTCAATTCTCAAATTCTGATTTTCCTGTTCTAACTCAATTATTCTTCGCTGGAGTGCACTCTCCCTTTCAACGAATTCTTTTTCCTTTGCGATGAGTTCCTCCTCCAATCTTGCACGCATTTCAGCAGTGACTCCGTTGGCAGTTGCAGTTGCAGAAGCTTCTTTCAGCTCAGCTATTGTCTTGTTGAGTGCTTCAATTTCCTTGTCCTTTGCGGCAAGCATACTTTCAAGTTCTGCAATCCGCATCTCCATTCTCTTGTATGCCTGTGCGTCCTTTGGCAGAGATTGGATTCCCTTTTCCAGCGCCTCCCTGAGCTTTACAATTTCCTCCTCCCTGGTTTTAAGCACCGAGGCAATTGCTTCTTTCTCTCTTATCTCATTCTCCAGTCTCTTTTTAAGGGCATTAAGCTCTGCATCCTTTGCTTTTGCCTGCTGAGCCTTAACATACTTAATTATTGCCACTGTACCTTTCTTGACATGCTCAAGTTCTTCCTCCATCTGCTTTCTCTTCTTTACCTCTTCCTGGAGTTGCTTGCTCATCACTGCAGTCTCTTCAATGAGTTTCATGGGGTCAAAAGCCCCTGTTCTTACCCTCTCCATGTACTTTGCCATGATTTCCTTCATGGACTCCAGCTCACTTCTCATCTTCGCAATCTCTTCCTCTTTCTGGTTCAGCAATTTCTCTTTCTCAGCAAGCTGGGCGCCTACAGTGTCTAACCCATGGACAGAAATTTTTTCAGCCACAGCCACAGAAGCCCTTTCATCCTCCAGCCACTCACCCAGCGCGTTTTCGTCTCCCTCAAGCCACTTCTTTAAACTCTCAACTTTCTTTGTGCTTTCCTTATCTGGCACACTGGGCAACAGTTGCTTCTTCTCCTTCTTCTCCTCACCGAAAACCCTGGTTTCACTTTCTCCACTGAGCCACTTCTCAAGGGCCTCATCACTTTTTGGGCCCTCAACAACCTCTACAGTTCCCCTTGGCTCAAAAGATTTTGTTTCTTCCGGAACCGCTGGTGCTGACAATTTTGCCTTTATTCTCGCAGCCTCTTCCTTTGTCAAGCCCGCTGCGACAATCTCGTCCTCCAGTGCATCCCTCAACTCCTCTATAGTATCAAACCCATTTTCCACAAGCAATTCTGCCTTCATTCTTGGAATTCCAAACATTCCCACAAAAGTCTCTATTGCGGCCTCTCTCTGGGCCCTTGGACCAGAAGGTTTCCCTGCAATTCCTCTGAGGGCTGTACCACAATTCGGGCAACTGCTAGCACTATCGCTAACGCTCCTCCCGCACACAGGACACACGATCTTTGTGGCTTCAGCCACCCCAATAATTCTCGGTTTCTTGCTCATAATCAGAGTATGAATTTTTCTGGTTCTACATTTCTGTGTCTCAGCCCGAGCGCTTCCACATTAAATTCCCTGTTTCCGAAGAGCTCGGCATTCTTTCTGCCAGCATAGAGGGCAGCCGTTATTCTGCCCACGGCGTCGGCCTTCATTATTCCTGAGCCGCTTGAGCCTACTGCAATTATAACATTATGCGTTTCAAATATGTAAGGGTTTGCATCTATGGTATTCATATCGTAAAGTCCTGCCCACTTATTTGCGGCCTTTAAACCATCAAACATCGGCATGTACTTGCGAAGCACCTGGTATATGTTGTAATCATAGTATTCATCCGTAGCCTTCGGGTCTTCCTCAAACAGGTAGGGCGCCCCGAAATGCTCATGCCCAGATGCCCACACGCTTCCCTCTATTCTGTCAACCCTTATATAAATTGCGGATTTCGGAAATATGGTAAAGGGAAGAGCATTGTATTTGTTGAAACCCTCAACCTTCATCAACGGGCTTAGTTTCGGGCTGCGGAGCACAAACATCTGGCGTTTGACAGACTTTATCAGGCAGTCGATTCCTACTGGGTCAAGAATCAGCGGTGCCCAGGAATTTGCAGCAATCACCACTTTATCTGCATTTACTGTCTTCCCGCTCTTCAATTTTACCCCTGTTATTTCTACATCCTGCCAGATTAATGGTTCACATTCAAGCCCGAGTTTCTCCTTTGGCTCAAGGAGCGGCATTGCAACCTCTGTGTTGTATACAACCTGGCCACCCATCTTCTTGAACTCGCCTTCATAGAACCTGGTAAGCTTGTCCGCATCTACAAATCCGCACTTCACACCAAAAACTCCTTTCTCGATGGGCTCGAGCCCCATTATTCGTGCTTCATCATCCTCAGGGTCAATGTCAGTATTTAGATAGGGCATGCTCCTCTTCAGCTCCTCCTTCTCATAAAATCTCAATTCCACACCATTTCTCTGCATGTTTGCCAGAACATCCTTGTTTCTTTCAAGCTGGGAATGGCTCATGAGCCAGAGATACCCAACCTGTTCCAGCCCGATATCATACCCTCGCTTATAGATATCCAGATAAAAATCCACACTACTATCTGCAAGCAGGAAATTTGTTTTCGAGGAAAACACATTTCTGAAGGCACCTGCGCTCTTTGCAGTGTTTCCCTGTCCACATGTAGAAAATTTTTCGAAGATTGTTACCTTCTTGCCAGGATTCTCCTTTAGAATGTGATACCCTATTGCCACCCCGAAAATCCCCGCCCCTACAATTACGGCATCCTGCTTTTCCATGAAACGCTGAATGTGTGGATATATTTTAATTTTTTTGGAGGTTGGGGCGTAGAAAAAATTACCGAAGAGTATATTCCATCATGAGCCAGAAGGATTGGAAGAAAAAGGATGCAATGTTGAAAACAAAGTTTGGTGAGGAGATACGAGCTCAATCTTTAGAGGGAGCTGGAATTGCTTTGCTTTCCATGGTATCTCTTTCTAATATTGGGAGTAAATGCGTAGATCTGGATGCGAATTACAGCATTGTTATGAGGTATGGGATAAAAGGGGGAGACTTTTGGGGGAGAAAAAGAGATTTATTCTACGCCCCCACACTACTCTAAATTTATTTATAGTAGCGTTGTCTTATCCATTACTTAATGTTGAAAAAAGATGTAGCGATTTCTATTCTCCTCTGCGCTGCGCTACTAACTCTATTTTTTCCTTCGTTGGCTGAAGGTTCGACTACAGAAGCGGTAAAGGGAATAAGTTTCATAGATAATGGCGTGATAAGGGTTGGTGTGAATCTTGAGTGGGGTGGCGCAATCTGTGAGATAAGATACAGCGGAGTAAATCTGATTGATGCCCACGACACCGGGAGGCTAATCCAGCTGTCTCTCTATGCAGGGGGAGAATATTACAACTACACAGATTGTACCGACCCGAACTGGGGTTGGAATCCGGTCCAAGGTGGGGATAAGTACAACCATGGGAGTCCTGTTCTTGCATATTACAATCGTGGATATGAAATTTACATCAAAACAACTCCTTATGAGTGGAATCCAGATAATAAAGGTGGTGGTCCAAACACACCAGTTTTATCGGATGTTATCTTTGAACAGTGGGTGATGTTTGGACCAAATCCAAATGTGCTGAAGGTGAGATACAGAGTTACAACGCTCTCTACCGCTGAAAGAGGGGTGACTGGGCAGGAGTTCCCATGTATTTACACCAATCCGATTCTTAATAAACTTGTGGTGTATGAGGGTAATAATCCTTGGACATACGATGCGCTGAGTGTGTACGATCTCCCAATTCATCCAAATCCAGCAGTAGCGGTTGAGACTGCTGAATACTGGGTAGCACTCAAAAACGAGAGCGGGCTAGCTCTGGGAATTTATTCTGAAAACCTATGCTCCAGCTTTCTCGGCTTAGGATTTCCTGCCAGTGTTGGAACAAGTTATTTCAGAGGAAACAGAGTTTTTTCCCTTCATGGTTCCGGTGTAGTTGAGGATGAGTGGTATTTGATTGTAGGGGAGATAAATGAAGTAAGAAGCGAGATTTATGCACTCCACGAAAAACGAACTCTTACTCTTTCCTGGGATTTTGAGAACACGGATAACTGGAATGAGATGTGGTACTGGCAAAACCAGATTGCCTCTTTTGAGATAGCGAATGGTTCTCTTTCGATGGTCTCTACTGGAGATGACCCTTATTTACTTCTAATGCACGAACTTGGAATAGATGCTACATGGCACAACAAAATAGAGATGAGGCTATTCGTCAGTTCTGGTAGCACGGGAGCTCTCTACTTTACCACGAGCACCAGTAGAGTATTTGATGAGGCAAAAAAGCTGGAATTTACGGTTTATCCAGGCACATTCACGGTGTACCTCCTCGACTTCTCGAGAATTCCAACTTGGGAAGGAGTAATCGAAAGGCTCAGGTTTGACCCCACTAACAGTATCGGAGAAATAAAGGTAGATTACATAAGGTTTTTAACAGCGCCACAACCCCAAATAATCCCTCTCTATCGCCTTTATTCTCTAACCCTTACCGACCACATGTACACAGCAGACCCTGTTGAAAGACAGTGGGCACTTCAATTTGGCTACACAGATGAGGGTGTCTTAGGGTATATTCTGGATAGAAGGAGTGCAGAAAGCGTACCCCTCTACTCTCTCTATCTTGCGAACTCTACAGATAATTTTTACACTGTAGATGATTTGGAACGCAAAAGTGCAATGACCAGTGGTGCAGTTTATGAAGGGGTTGTAGGATATTGCTATCTCAACCCTAGCTCTGGTCTTCTACCCGTGTATAGGCTTTATAACCAGGCAACAGGAGACCATTTCTACACTACAAGTTGGTCAGAAGCAGAATATGCAAATAACTCTCTTGGTTACACCTATGAGGGAATTGGTTTCTATGTATATCCTATACAGAATGTCTCTGAAGGGAATTGGATGGCATTCTTACTTCTTCTAGCACTGTGCACGGCAAACATGGCAAATACCGCACCCACGCGCAAAAAACATTGATTTGTTGGATTTTGAAAGGTCCCATGCTCACTCCTTGCTTAGAATTACCTTTAATTACCCCTTCATATTCCTAAAGAATGAGGAAAGAATGGAAAACGGGAATAAATCAAATGAAAGGAAAGGAACACTCCGGAGAGGTAAGAAGAGAAAAAAGGAAACTGAGAAAATCACAGAGTTAATAGAGGAATGCAGGCGGGAGATAGAGCTCCATGAAAACACTGGGGTGGAAATCCCGAATGAAATCTGGGAGGAGTTGGAGGCAATAGAGGAACAAGTGGAGAGGGGAAACTACAGTGATACGGCAGAACGAATTACGAGGCTTATGGACAAATTGAGGGAGACAAAGGAGCGGGAGATAAGAGAATTCAAAAGGAAACTTACCGAAATTCTTGATTTTCTGCATGCACATCAAATCCGGTGTGAGGAATGTGAGAATGCCCTTCAACTTCTAGAAAATGGGCAACTGGGGGATGCAAAAAAGGTATGGTTGGAGGTAGAGAGTCAGGTAGAGAATAAAATTTCAAATCTGAGGAAAGCAATTGAGGAGGTAAAAAAGACAAAGGAACTGGTTGAGTACACTGGAACCCATAAAATTGATATTGGCGATGAAAGAGCCGGGCTTGCAAAAGCAGAGGATTTACTAATACATGGAAAGGTTGAGGAATGCCTAGAAATCCTGGTTGATGTGAAAAAGAGGTGTGATGAAAAGCTTGGCCAGCGGTTTAATGAAGAACTGAAAAAGATTGAGGATATTGGGAGAATTGTTCCAGGACTGGGGGAGATAATTGAGAAGAGTAGGGAAGAGTTTGAGAAACTGAATTACTATAACGCCTTTCGGTTGCTTGCAAGCGCCTGGACTAGCATAACCCGTGTAGATATTAACAGTTTAAAGGCACAGGTTGCGGACCTCAAAATTCTACTGCAGGAGATAAAAACGCTTGGAGGATATCTCCCGCATCTGGAAGATTGCGAAAATGAGCTCAGTAAACGAAACACAGAAGCTGCCTTGCGAATTATCTCAAATCTCAAGCAAGAAACAATGCCTGTATTTGAGCGGGAGTTTGGCAGGTACATGAGTCGCACCCAGGGCATCTCCCAGACCCTCGGGGAGCATGGAATCACAGTAAAAGAGGTGGAGGAGCGGAGTACTGAAGCTCTTAATTACAGGGCAAGAGGTGAGTTTGGAAAAGCAATTCTTACAGCAAGGCTGGCTTTGGAGGCTGCAGAAAAAGCTGCTGGGGATGTGGGAAGGAATCTTCTGAGGTCAATTAGAGAGCTTGCAAAGGCAAAAGTAGTTCGGAATATAGATTTCCGGCAACTTAAGAAAATTGAGGAAAATCTTGGAGGAAATGTTCATGAGGGCCTGAAGCAAGCTTTTGAGCTCAAAATGGGTGTGGATGCTGAGATTAGAAATCAGATTGAACCAGTGGAAAATGAACTGATTGCAATTGAAAACCTCATCCGAGACCTCCAACAGAACGGGCTTAATGTTTCCGATGCCAGCACCCTTCTTCTCAAAGCAAGGGGCTTCCTTGAAAGCTATCAATTCAATTATGCCCAGCAAACCTTGAATGAGTTGAAGAGCAGTATCCAGAGGAAGGTTGGAGATGCTGCAGCCTCAAATCTTCCTCTCCTTCGGAAGGAGATTCAGGCAATAGGGGATGCAAGCCTCTCAAATCTGGCAGATGAGGTAACGGAGGCCTTGGATAGGAATGATTTTTATACTGCATGGGAGAAACTCAAGGAGCTTATTTTTAAAACAAGAGAATCTGCTACCAGGTCTGTGAGTGAAAGACTGGGGCAACTTTCTGAACTCGTTTCAGAGTTTGGAAAAAGTGGAATAAGATTTGTTCTTCCAGAAATTTCACCTTCAGATCCCCTAGCATGGGAAAAAATTGAGAATTTTGTTACTGTTTGCGAGGACACACTGCATGAGATAGTCAATGCAAAGCTTGAGAATGCAAAGAAGTTACTTGAGAATGCTGAAAGAATGGGAGTGAAAATTGAGATTGATTCGAATCTCATCTCAAGGCTTGGCGAAAAGCTCAACAAAAAAATGTTTAATCTGGAGAGTGCAAAAAGCATTGGCCTCCTGAATCTCCAAATTGCTGAAGCAGAGAAAAAACTTTCCGAGATTGCACTAAAAGAAATAGAAATAATGGAGGAAACAAAGAAAAAAGTTGTTGTTCTTGGGTTCCGGACTGAAAAATATGAGCCAAAAGTGAACCTTGCCCATGAAAGAATAGAAAAAGGAAGATTGTACGAGGCCTGGTTTGTAGCAAATCGGGTAACTGCGGAGATGAATAAGGACCTCCACGAAGCCTTCACGAGTGAAATGGAATATACAAAAAATGTTGTGAAAGAATTTTCAAAACTTGATGTGGACACAATTGCACTCAAGGTTGATCTGGAAAACGCAAAAATACTTCTCACAAAAAGGGACTACATCGCACTCCGTGAGGTGCTGGCGAGGATTCAGAATAAACTTGGTGAGTTCACAGCATCCCGTGTGAAAGAGGAGTTTGCAAAACTTGAGGAGTATGTAGAAAGCTGCATAAAATTTGAGGTGGTTCTTCAGGAGTATAGAACGGTGCTCCAAGGGATTAAAACATTGATCAGGGAAAACAAGATTTTTGATGCCCACATCCAGATAAAGGAGGCAAGAGATTTTCTTGAGAGGGCAATTGGTACAGCCTACGAAAAACGGAAGGCAGAGGTGAGTAGATTAATTGATTTTGGAAAGAAAATCGGAATTGAGAAAATTGATGTCAACCTTGGTGAAATTGACGGAATTTTCAAGGAAGATATGGTGCTGGGACTTGAACACATCACTGGTGTAAGGGAAAAAATACTGGGCAAATTAAAAGAGCACGCAGCAACTGAGATTTCTACAATTAAAAAACAGTTTCAGGTATGCAGGGAATGGAGGATAAACTGTGAGAGCCAAAGTTTGATGGTTGAGGACGGCGCAGGGTTGATCGAGCGTGGAAGGATTGAGGAGGGATACACCCTTGTGCTTGAGGCCAAAGCCTCGCTTCTCGCTGTTCTGGAGGATAGCCTCTTAAAAAGGCTTGAGGAGATAAAACCTGAAATTGAGTTGCTCAAAAAACACAATCTGTGGACACATTCCCTTGAGACTAAGTTAAACCTGGTGCGGGAGTTGATAGAAAAGAAGGTAACTGCCAAAGCATATGCTACATATTTCTCATTAAGAACTGAGGTGGACACCCTACTTGGAAAGGCCCTCTCTGATGTTGTGGAGCATCATCGGAAAAAACTTAGGGAGTACGAAAGCTTTGGCTTTGTGTTTGATGCGGAGCACCAGATGCTCTCAGAAGCCATAAGTAAAGGTGAGAAAGGGCTTGTGCAGGAGGCATATGCAGAGATTGGTGCACTTGAGTTACGGGTAATTGATGCTGTAAAAACACAGCTAAATCAAAGGCTGGCAGATGCAAAAGCCAACCTTCCGATAATTGAAAAGGAACTCATGGAAAAGCATTATTCCTCCTCTATAGAAAAGGCTGCAAACTACATTGAGACAGGCAATTTGCTGGGTGCGATTAAGTCCTTGAATGAACTCAACGAGGCTTATGCAAAGCTCAAAGAGAGATTTTATGATTACATAGAAGAGCTGAGGGATAGTAATCAGATTCTGATGGAAATGGGAATTGCCGTGCAATCTTTTGATGCCGAAATTGAGAATTTTGAGAGGAGCATTGAGCAGAACAAGTTCTGGGAGATTTCACAGAGAATAACTGAGTGGCAGATTTACCTTAGAGGAGTTCTCAGAGACAGGTTCCACCAGGAAATAAATGAAACAACGAGGGCCTTAGAGCAACTAAAGGCTCTTGCTGGTGAAGATGAAAAAATTGCAGGACTTCTGAAAGAGGCAGCGGTGATGGTTGAGGAAAACAGGTATGGCGAGGCAAGGGTTAATATAGCGATGGCAAAGTCTGCACTCGGAGAGCGGAATAAGGCTGTTTTTGAAAAGGCCTACAATGAACTGATGAGTGAAATTGAGCTCTGCCATGGTGCTGGCATAGACACCTCTCAAGCCCAGCGATTCCTTGAAAATTTCAGAACTGAAATTGCAACGATGAATTTTTCTGCAGCAAAATGGAACCTTGATAATGCAAGGGAGGCATTGATTAAGGCGGAGGAAACTGCTGCAAACCAGGCACTTCACATGCTCTCCACGAGCATCGAACCATACAGCAACATTTTCCCTGATGAATTTGTGAAATACTACAAACAGCTCGA
The DNA here is from genome assembly GCA_038896575.1 of Thermoplasmata archaeon. Classification (GTDB taxonomy): domain Archaea; phylum Thermoplasmatota; class Thermoplasmata; order Lutacidiplasmatales; family SKW197; genus SKW197. Next base: position 5,839 of record JAWACX010000005.1, on the reverse strand, counting down.
GCAGGCAATGGTTCTGTTCAAGGAAAAGAAATATATAGATTGCACGAAGGTTTCCTATAAAGCAAACTTTGAATTTGTAACCGAGATAAGTGAGAAAATAAGAGGAATAATTGAGTACACAAGAAAGCTAATTGAGGACTTTGCCCAGCGGGGAGTGGACCTTGAAACTGCAAGGGTATTGCTCAACGAAAGTATCTACTACTTTAACTCCTCTGACTTCATATCTGCAGTTCAGAAAGCAAATGATGCCAAGGTAGCTGCGGAAAATTATATCAAGGTGCACATCCAGCAGCGGTTTGGAGATGTGTCAAATCTTCTGAGAGATTGCACATTGCTGGGCGTGGATACAAAAAAGGCTGATGAGGAACTCACAAAGGCTGAGAAGCTGATGGAGGAGGGAAAATACATTGAGACCTACTTCACACTTAATGGCGCCTACCTTGAGTGCATCACCCAGATGCAAAAGGCTGTTCAGTCAAAAATTAGTGATATTGAGAAGTTGGTCCAGGAATTTGTCAGCAACGGGATGCTAATTCCAAACGAAGTCTATTTTTATATTGAAAGAGCAAAGTACTCCACATCCTATGGCCAGTTTGTCCTAGCCAATCAGGAAATTGAAAATGCGAGAAAGATGCTGCTGGATATTCTATGCACCATTGCTGCAGATAGAATTCTGGCTGTGAAAAAGATTGGAGATATGGGGATAAGTATCGGGTGCCCGATGAAGAGCACACTCAAAGCCTATCATGAACTCACAGATGCAATCTCCAGACTTGAGGTTTCAAAAGCACTTGAGTTGTGCAGAAATATAGAGCCGGATGCATGGAAGGAACTCTATGATTACATCCAGACAGTGATATGGGACCTGAATGTCCTCATAAAGATGGCGGAGGAGTATGGAATTCCTACTACCACAATCTCGGAATCAATCCCGCAGGCTGAAATGCATGCGTCCTGGCATAACTATCCAGTCGCGTATCAGATTCTCACCAATGCAAAGAAAGTAGTTTCGGACCTTTTGAGCTCGGCACTTGAATCAAAAATTCAGGGAATGAAAGAGGAAATGGAAACCCTTAATGAAATTCTTGGCGTGAAACTGGATATGGATGAATTGAAGCTTTGTGCCAGGGACATTGAACGTTTGAAGTTAGCAGATGCCCACATGCGATTAAAGAGAATCTCGGAGAATTTGGAAAAGGTTGCCAGTGAAAATGAGAAGAAACTCAAGGAATTTGTTGAGGAAAAATTCAGCTATGGAAAGGGAGTTATGGAAGAATTGGTGAGACTCGGAAAGGATTTAAGCCAACTCCAGGAACTGCTTGCAAAGGTAGAGGAAAGAAGGTTTAGCAAGGACTATTTGAATGCTGGTGTAAAAATGCACACCTTTATGAAGAATCTGGAAAAGCAGGTAGAGATTATGTTTGTCAATGCAAGGGCTGACCTTGAACAGAAAATCCGGGTGGCAAAGGAGATGGAGATTGAGGTTGGAGATAAAGAGAAGGCCTATGGAGAACTTACAACTGAGGCGAAAACAACAGAGGAAAAGATAAGGGCACTAATGAAAATTCAGGAACTTGCTGGGGAAATCAACAAACAGGGGCTTGCCCATGTGGAGGCAAAGCTCAATTCCTATCTTGAGTTCAACAAAAATCTAACGCCAGAGGCAAGGCTGAAGGTGGACACTGTAAAGGCCCATCTCGGAAAAAAGGATATGATAGAGGCATATACAGCACTCAAAACACTGAAGTGAGTTATGCTCTCAATACCAAACCTCTATCAGGAGTGCTATAATCTGGTAAAACAAATTCCTCATGGAAAAATCTCTACCTATGGACTTGTGGCAAGAGCACTGGGGGATGTGATAGCGGCAAGGGCTGTGGGCCAGATGCTGCGGGAAAATCCTTATCCTTTTTCCCGCACAGACCTACCGAGAGAAATGCTTGTTCCCTGCCATCGTGTGGTTCATGGAGACGGAAACCTCGGGGGCTTCACATCTCCAGGTGGTGTAAAAGACAAAATCACATTACTTGAGAGAGAAGGGATAAAGATTGAGAATGGAAAAATTGTGGATTTCGAGCAGAGGATTTTCCAGGAATTTGTTAGCGATGAGCCCCTCAGAAAATTGAGGGAGGAACAGGAAAGGCTCCGAGAAAAAATCTGGCTTGAGGATGATTACAGGGAGGAGGATTTTGGAATTATAGATGTAACTTACAGGGGGAGAACGGGTTTCTGTGCGATGGTTGTTTTTGATAGGGCCGGGAAGTATGTAAGAACAATAAGTGCAACCATGGAAATTCACTTTCCCTACATCCCAACTTACCTTGCCTACAGGGAACTTCCATTAATTTTGAAGGTGCTGGAATATTACAGACCCTCTATGCTCCTCATAGACGGAAACGGAATCCTGCATCCAAGAAAAATGGGAATTGCTACCCATGCTGGAATTGTTGCAGAGATTCCAACAATTGGTGTTGCAAAATCGCTCCTGAGCGGAGAAGTTCATGGCGAGAAAATTTTTCTCGAGGGTGTGCATGTAGGATACAGATGCGGAAAATACTATGTTTCACCTGGCCACAGAGTGAGCATAGAAAGTGCGAAAAGGATTGTTGAGAGAGCTCTACCTCTGATTCCCCTTGGCCATAAAGAGGTGAAAAAAATTGCTCTCAAGTCTGAAACCCCTGGAAAGTTTTCTTGACCATACGAATCCTAAAACAATTCTTAGGTTACACACACTAATTTATTCTATAGCACTTTTTATTGCAGTGTACATGTTAGCATTACTTCTGTTCTGCCCATATTCCTATTTCCAGTTTTTTCCAGGGTTTAACACCCGAGGAAACATTGTGCCCGAGGCTTTGAGAGAGGTAATATTCTGGTTTTTTGGTTTTTGGACCTTCCTCTATTTCTGGATTTATCTTCCGCTCGGCCCCTATATCATAAAAACAGTGTTTTTAAAAAAAGGTTGGAAGATGTCTCCAGTAAGAATAAAAAAACTCATCAACATAGAAATTATGCTGGGCGTTTCCACATTTACACTGGCTTTTTTCCTTGGTTTTTATGTTGACTATACAATATTATTTTTTTGCTCTTTAATTATTGCCGTAAGTACATTTATAATGTTTTATGTAATTATTTATGAAGCACAGAGATATTACAATATAACCAGAAAACAGCCTGTGGTAAATTGGATGCCAATGCTCGAGATGGAGTTCTACATACTCGCTGGTAAAGAGGAGGAGTGTAAACAGGAGCCCAGGGAAAGGGCTCTCTCTGATACCAGAAAAGAGTTTCGAAAACGAGCAGTTGCTGGCATTTTCCTCTTTGGTAGCTTTTTAGTGTGGGTAGTTCAGCTGTTGAGTGCGTATAAACATATGTTTCCATCTTTCCTGTGGCCTTTCCTATGGCTATTGATGAGTTTTTTGAGTTTTTTCATTTGTTTAATCTCTTTAGTCCTTGCAGAGTTCCTTACAAAATTCCTACAAATTTCAGGAATTAAAAGGAAAGTTTTAATCGGAATTGGGCTCCTGATATACTTTCTCTCTTTTTGCGCATACATCCTCTATCCCACCTCTGAGCCCTTTGCTTACCTTATAATTTCACTTCCAGTCATTGCCACAGTTTTTCTCACCACAATCTTGCTCATTCCCCTTGAGAAGGCAATTATAGGAAGAAAGGAGTTAGAAACACTCCGCAACTACGAGGTAAGCGAAGGTTATTTGAAGTTTCACAAACTTGGTTTTGTCCAAAAGATGCAAAAGAAAGAGTTTTCTCTGGCTTACACATACCTTTCTAGCCTTAAAAAAGCCTACTGTTTCTTTGCGATTTTATATTACATCTCAATTCTCTCCCCTCTTGTCTTCCATAAATACTGGCCCCATAAGGTTGATGAAGTAACCTGGAATGGATTTGAGAATGTATTATTTACTGTTATTCTGGTTACCCATATATACAGTTACTGGATTGTTCCCTCATCGCCATTTCTCCTCATCTACCTAAAATCCAAATTAGGGCATTGTGTTTCCAGAAAAGATTTTGAAAGGATGTTAAAGGTAAATCTTGTGGTTCTGGGTATAGGTACATGGCTACTTTCTACCCTGATTGCCACTAGCTTCGCTGTAAGAGTACCATTAATCCTAGAGGTAAAGCTTCTCTTGTTATTTGCAGAGGGTGTTCTCTTCATGCCAATAATTTTAGTTTATTTGATGGCATATAATGTTCCAAAAAAGATTGAGGAAATTGCACAGAAATTGGTTAATTCAAGTACATAATAATTGAGGCAATACTAAATAATGTTCCTTAATACATCCTCCAGAATCCTCTCACAGTATTTGCACCTGTACTTAACTGGTTTTTCAGAGACGAGAAAGAATTCATGCTCCACGGGTTCACCAGTGTTGCTTATGCAATTTGGATTTGGGCACCTCATAATTCCCTTTGCTCTCTTCGGCAAACTCACCTTGAATTTCTCCTTCACCTCTCCTTTTTCAATTATGCTTATCGTCGCTCCAGGTGCAATCAGAGCAATCTTATCAACCTCTGATTTTTTCAGCTCTCTCTCCTCAATCTTCAGTATATCCTTCCAGCCAAGCTTGGCAGAACGCACATGGATGCCCAGGCTGACAGTGTGCCTTATTTCCTGTACATCAAGCCCGAGCACTTTCAACACCTTGAGACCCATTCCTGCTGGTATATGGTCAATTACAGTCCCTTTAACAATCGGAGTGATTTTCCATTCACGCATCCAGTTCACCTCCAAGCAGGAGCAGGAGCAATGCCATTCTTACTGGCACTCCATTAAATGCCTGCTCAAAATAAACAGCATGCTTTGTTGTATCCACATCCGGTGCAATTTCGTTAACCCTGGGTAAAGGATGCATCACAATTGCATGCTTCTTTGCCCTTTCCAGCATCTTTGCATCCAGGCGGTAGATTCCAGCAACCTTAGAGTACTCCTGGATATCCGGGAATCTCTCTTTCTGGATTCTGGTCATGTAGAAAACATCGCAGATTTCAATCACATCCTCAATTGCATTAAATTTCTGGGTTTTAGTGCCCACCTCTGCAAGGGTTTCTATGATGTGGTCTGGCATCTGAAGGCTTTCGGGTGCTACGAAGTAGAGGTTAGCATTGAATTTTGCCAGGGCATGGGCAAGTGAATGCACCGTCCTTCCGTACTTCAGATCACCGATGAGAGCAACATTTATCCCATCCAGCTTTCCCAGCTTTTCCTTAATTGTGAAGAGGTCCAGGAGTGTTTGTGTGGGATGCTGTCCTGCACCATCTCCAGCATTGATTACAGGCTTATCTGAGAATTCCGCAGCAAGCCTTGCAGCACCTTCGTACTTGTGTCTGATCACGATAACATCACTGTAGCTGGCAAGCATCCTTATGGTGTCTGCTAGTGTCTCGCCTTTAGCTACTGATGTTGTTGTGGCCTCTGAAAAACCCAGGCATTTACCGCCTAGACGGAGCATTGCAGCCTCAAAGGAAAGCCTTGTCCTTGTACTCGGCTCAAAGAAGGCAGTGCCCAGGATTTTTCCCTCAAGTGGTTTCACAATCCTTTGCCCTTTGGCAATCTCAACCATCTTCTTCGCTGTTTGAAGAATGTGTTCAATCTCCTCATTGCTCAGCTCCCTGATGGATACTATATCTTTTCCTACAAAATCCTTGTCCTGCATCAGCACCCAAATGATTGTATGATATAAAGTTTTTCAGAGACCTCCCTGAACTGTATTATCCCCTCTAACTTCCTATGTTTTAGGTAATATGTCAACCTCAAGTTTTTCCAGCAGTTTCTGTGCACTTTTCGGAATTTCATTCAATACTCTTGCACCTTCCA
>JAWACX010000004.1:0-22217 GCA_038896575.1 Thermoplasmata archaeon | reverse complement strand
AACATGCGTATCAGAACCAAGCCTGTTTCTTATGTCGCCCATAACTACAAAATTCCTCCCTTTTCCCATTCCATCTACCCAGTTTGCACAGTTCACATTTGAGCCCTCGCTTGATGTGACCACAATCAGCATTGGGCCATTTGAAACAATCCTGTACACTGTTTCCGCCTGCTGGTTTTCATAGAGCCTTATCTGACCAGGGTTTATTGTATTTGTCTCAATCCTATCCCATTTTGGCGTTGTTCTGTCAAACCTCCACAGTGTGTAATTTGAGGTCTTGTTCACACCCACAATGTAAAATCCCTGGTAAAAACCTGTGTTATCCCAGGGGTCTATCGGAAGATAGAATTCATAGATGAAAGGAACCTCTCCAGCAGGTTCAACCATTCCATAGCAATTAGGATAGGAGTGGTAGGTGGAATTTATGAGCGAGAATCCATGCAATCGGGTTGTGCTTTTATCCCAGCCATCCCAGTAACGGGCAATGTTCACATTCACATCAGTTGTGGGGTCCATATACTCCAGCGGTGCTTCGCCATTAATCCTCACAACTGTTGCCTCATGCCTCCAGTTTCTCAACACTCTGGATTGGTCCTCCAGGTCATCGTAGAAGTAGTAAACCTCTATCCTCTGCTCTGCCAGATTGTTTGTGCGAAGGAATTCAATGCCAACAAGGAGGTTTTCTGGGTCCACATTAACCCGTATCGGCTCAAATCCTGCAAACAAAGGTGTCCAGATTACTTCTGCCGTAACCTTTCCGTTCTGGGTCTGGCCATAGGCATCCCTGTAGCTTGCGGGCACATGCACATTCTGTGAACCTATAACAGTGTCTCCATCCAGGAACCTCACAATCACATCCGCATCCTTTCCACCCCAGTTCGTGATGTTTGCCTTGAGCACATAGGATTCGCCCAGCTGGGGATTCAGTTCCGGGAGTATTATGTACTGTCTTGTGTTTGTTCCTGCGAATATGTCTGGTGGAGTTACTCGCAGCTCTGGCCTATTATCCAGTTTTCCGAACCAGTGAATGAGGCCATATAGAAAATCTGCAACCGCGCTTATGTTTGTTGTATAGGCAAGGTCAAAGGAGAGATGAGCAGAATGCCAGCCACTGGAATCCCGCAGGGCGGTTCCAACAACGAAGTCATTCTGTCTGTGCCAATAACTTGTTCCATTTGCCCAGAATATAGGTATGGATCGCGTGGTGTTCCTGTAAGCCCTGACCCAGTAATTGCCAGAAAAAGATGCATTGTTCATCTGGAAGGCAATCCCATTTGTGATGGGGTTCTCGCAAACACCATAAACCACAGACATCTGGAATGAGGTTGCACTGGTGATATCAGCACCCAGATAATCTCTCTTGAAATCAAGGGGTACATTGGTGTCTGAGAGCACACTTCTTCCTATCAAAAGGAATGAAACCTGGGATGGTGCGCCCGCCAGATAACTCCTTATGTCATTAATGTCACTCAATGTGAGTGTGTTTGTAGGTGCACTGCCTGTAGTCGTGCCAGTGACCCAGATTACAGTGTTGTAATTTCTGAGTGGATAATTTGTCTGGTTGCGGCTCTGTCCTCTGGGCACCCAGTCAATGTCCAGATTGTAACCAACTGAGTAACCGATTTGGGTAAGCGCTGCTACCACATGGGCTCCTACATCTGGATACCCTGTTGTGTTTGAAGAGTCGTCATCAACAAGGAGCACTGTATAAATAACCTCAATCTCAAATACAGCCATCTCGCTCACAAACACATTGTTATCTTCGTTTGTTTCTTCAATCTTGTTGTAGGGGTCAATCATAGCTTTGATCACATAACTGCCCACTGCAGGTGGTGTCCATGAAAACGGTGGCAGGGTCTTTGAATCTCCAAATGGGTCTAGTGTTACTGTTTGGAGAAGCGCTGGCTCCAACCTTCCATTAATTATCAACCCCACCTCCACTGTTTGCTGTGTTTCACCGTTGTTTCTAACTGTAACTGTAATGTTCACAGGCTGATTGTATCTGGGGTTGAGAGGAGAGATTATCTGCCCCGAAACTGCGAGGTCCTCCCCAGTCCTGTTATTTATACCTCCAAGCCAGTTCACAATTTTATAGGCAATTATTGCCTGATCTCCTGTCTCCCTTATTCTCCCGAACTCAAATGGCATGGTGACAACCCGGTATGTCCCATTGGTCCCGCTTCCGATGTGCTGTGAAGCCACTATGTTTGTAGCACCCGGGTCTGTAAACAAAGTTCTGGCACTTCCCAGGGTCAGCTTTCTTGCAATCGTAAATGGAGTGTTCGGAGTGAGTACAGGGTTCAGAGAGGTTGTGTTAATCCATCCTGTGCCAGGGTTTGCCCCCTTGAGAGAGGGTGGAAGTGCAATGGTGCTTACACTGCTTATTCCGAACATTGTATAGAGACTATTTGCCCCCTCCAGAATGTTCTGCCCGACGAGCCATACTCTCCCACCATCGTTCAGGAACCTCAGGAGATTATTCTGGTCGTTGGGGGTGAGTGTTGTGTTTCCTGCGCCCCCTACCCAAATAACAACATCATAATCCTTTAGTTGTTTCTCACCACTATCGTATTTAGGCCCATCCGCACCTACAGGAACAACCGCAACATCAAACTTTATATTTGAGGCTGTGAGCGCAGCAGAGACATTTGAAACACAGTCCATGGTGCTCCCGGCAATAGCTCCATCATCATCCACAAGAAGGACCTTCGGGGTAACTATCACCGTGATATTTCCCGGTGTACCAATCAGATTCCCGGGCATCACCCCAGTGATCCTTACCTCAATCCTGTGCAAACCTCCGGGCCATGCCTCCCAATCCATAAAGGCCAGGCTTTCTCCGTAACCTGGCACCGAGAAATTAGATAGATTCCCTATCTCCTTACCCGAGGGCCAGTTATCACAGTAATCTATGAAGGAGATGTTGGAGGATTCTGCAGCTCGCTTTCCATGATTTTTTATTATTGCGGTAATCGTCACTTTATCTCCCCTTGTAGGAGAGCCGTTTGAAAGCTCAATTCTCTCCACAACAAGCTTTGGTAGCCCTTCGCCAGAAACAATTGTAATTGTGAGGAGTGCGGTAGTGTTATGTCCTTTAAGGTCCACAGCCCAGAGCATCACCTTGAATTTTCCAGGCAGCATGTTTTCGTTGAGGGTGAGATTAGGGGTTTCAAATTTCCAACCAATTGTGTTGTTCATTTTAATCGGTTTCGGGAATCTGATAGGGTCTATTGAGGAAAGATTTACATACACAGAATTGTAGTCTAAGTCTATATCCTTCACTTCTGCCCAGACCCTGAATTCCTGCTCAATTACCACTGGGTCGGGTGTTGTTCCCCTGTATATGATGGAAGGAGGTTCATCCGGGATTGAGCCGATGAGTGTTGTCTGCCAGACAACATAATTTTTCACCTTGTTCACAATAGTAACACTCACATTGGAAACGAATGTTTTTGAGACGCTCCAAGACCAGATGTCTCCTGCCTGGAGCGAGTACTTTGGGCTTCCATCACGGACACTCAAGAGATGGCTGGAACCATCACCCACAAAAAAGATGTAGATAAGGGTGGTATTGTTTTCAAGTGCCTCTCCATTGATATGGGTAAGATTTATCCAGTAGGTGTAGGGAGCCACACCACGGATTTCCAGTGTCCCACGGATTTCAGTTCTAGGAAATCCCTGGGCTGGAGGCAAGACATAGACCCAGAAGAAGATTGTGGTAAAGAGAACCACGGTAATGGCAAGAATCATGAGCTGGGCTAAAACCTCGGATACACCTTTCCTGCCCTTCCGGAAGGTAATTTTCCTGCCCTTTTCGTGAAAATTACTTCCTTCTTTCATCCGCTCACCACAGGGAGTATTGTCTTCTCCCTATATATACTTTCATTGGAAAATACCATCAAGAGTACCATAAGACGAATAATATAAAATCTATTGAATGATGTATGAAAGGGTAAATTGGAGGGCATACCCTTTTATATTCTTCCACAATTCCCTTGTCTGTGCAAAAAAAACCCAGCCTTGCCATGGAAATTGCGGGCATAAGGATGAAAAACCCTTTAATTCTTGCCTCCGGAGTTCTGGACACCCATGCAGAGACCATGGAGCGGATAGCGGAGCATGCAGGTGCTGTGGTCACAAAATCTATAGGGGCAGAGGAAAGGAAGGGTTACGACAACCCTGTGATTTTTGAATTTGAGCACGGAGTTTTAAACGCCATGGGACTTCCCAATCCCGGGATAGAAAAATTCGGGGTAGAGATGAAGAAACTCCTCGGGGGCAAGAGCCCGGTAATAGGAAGTATCTTTGGAAAGGACGAGGAAGAATTTGCATTCCTGGCAAGAAAAATGGAGGAATACGGGGCTGCGGGCGTGGAACTCAACCTGAGCTGTCCCCACGCGTCAGGCTATGGTATGGAAGTAGGAAGGGAGCCTGCCAAAGTAAAATCAATTGTTTCTGCTGTCAGGAGTTGTGTGAAAATACCTGTTTTCGTGAAACTTACACCCAATGTAACAGACATTGTGGCCTTGGGGCTGGCAGCGGAAGAGGGAGGTGCTGATGCGGTTGTAGCCATAAACACAGTGCGTGGGTTGAGAATAGATATTGAGTTCCAAAGGAGTGTTTTGAGTGCCGGAATCGGCGGGTATAGCGGTCCCGGAATTTTACCTATAGGGCTCAGATGTGTTTTTGAATTAAAAGGAGCATTGAAAATTCCAATTATTGGTTGCGGCGGAATTATCAGATGGGAAAATGTTGTTGAGTATTTGCTTGCGGGTGCCTCTGCCGTCCAAATTGGAACTGCTCTGGGAAAGAACCCTGGCCTTTTCAAAGAGCTGGAGCAGGGGCTCAGAAGATATCTGGAAAGAAAGGGATACCTCCGTGTTGAGGAGGTTGTGGGACTTGCACACCGAAATCGTTGAGCTTGTTGAGGAGAATCCATTCGTAAAAACCTTCCGTTTTAGGTTTGCTGGGAGAGTGAAACCAGGACAGTTCTGCATGGTCTGGGATGGCGTGGGTGAGGAGGTGCCAATGAGCTTTTCTTACATCGGAAAAATAAAGGGAATCACAGTAAAAAAGGTGGGAAAAACAACGGAACTCCTGCACCAGAGAAAATGCGGTGAGAAACTCAGAATCAGAGGCCCGTTCGGAACCAATTATCCAGTGCTCCAGAAGAAATACCTACTGGTCTCTGGTGGCACAGGTATAGCCTCCCTCGCCCCTGCTGCGGAGGAGATAGTGGGGAAGGGAGGAAGTTGCAGGTTTGTTGCTGGTTTTAAGAATGCCTCCGAAATATTCTTTGTTGAGAGATTGAGGAGAGCGGGAGTTGTGGTTGATGTGGCTACAGACGATGGAACCGCTGGATTTAAAGGATTTGTGAGTGAACTTGTAAAGGAAGTTGTGAGCAAGGAGGAGTTTGAGATTACACTTGCCTGCGGGCCTTTGCCAATGCTCAGGGCAATCTGCAAGTTGCTTGGAGATACCACTGAGACCTACATCTCAATTGAATCCCTTATGAAATGCGGGATAGGGCTCTGCGATTCCTGTTCTGTGCATGGCTTTCAGGTTTGCAGGGAAGGTCCTGTTTTCAGGGCCAGAGATTTGATAGAAAAAGGGTGGCTGAAAGAATGAAAGCTGTTGTGGGAATTACAGGAGCTTCAGGTGCGATTTATGGATACAGGCTTGTGGAGGTTCTCTCATCTCTTAAGCAAGAGGTTTTTCTGGTGGTCTCTGAGCACGGTGAAAAGGTGCTGGAATATGAAGTAGGGGAGAAATGGGTTGAGGTGAAGAAGAAGGTGAGCGCGACCTATACAAACAATGACCTTTCTGCGGCAATAGCCTCGGGCTCTGCAAAATTTGACGCTTGCATTGTGGTGCCCTGCAGCATGAATACCCTTGCAAAGATTGCCCATGGGATTGCAGACAACCTGATTACCAGGACTGCCTCGGTGTGCCTCAAGGAGCGAAGGCCTCTGGTGCTTGTACCCCGGGAAACACCCCTAAGCCGTATCCAGATTGATGCGATGCTCAAGGCATGTGATGCAGGTGCGGTGATTCTGCCCGCGATGCCTGGATTTTATGGAAACCCGAAGAGCGTTGACGAACTTGTGGACTTCATTGTAGGCAGGATTCTGGATGTCCTGGGAATTGAAAACAAAATTTACAGGAGATGGGGAAAAGAATCCTTTGAAAAACCTCTGCAACCTCTGTTGTAGTTCTACCTATTGCAAGGATAACTGGAGACCACCAACGGCACCGCCTTACTTTTCAAAGCTTGCTTGGTCCAGCGGTTAAGAGGGTATTCGGACCATTTGAGAAAGCAATAGCGAGAGCGAAGGGACCTCCTGGCCTATCTTGAGCAGCAAGGCAAGGAGAGGGAGGGAGTGCTTTTGCTGAGACAAATTCCTAAATGAAAATGTGTTCGCCTACTTCGAAAAATTAGGCGGAAAGAAAACACCATACATAGGTGTGAGACCCTAAAAAGCCTTATATACCACATTCATTTAGATTGACACACCTATCAGGCAGACAGGCATCACAACCAGACGCATACGGGATATGCGAGTGCATCCCAGTGCCCTGCAGCCACTCCTTGTGGCAGGGCAATGGCGTCACGGTTGGAGTGCCAGAATGCGAAAAAAGGTGGTAGGAATGGCTAAAAGGCATCATCCGAGACGGGGCTCTCAAGCCTTCTCGCCAAGAAAGCGGGCAAAGAGCCATATTCCAAGATTCGGTAGCTGGGCAGAGATAGAGGGAGAACCAAAGGTCCAGGGCTTCATGGGTTACAAGGTTGGAATGACCCATGTCCTGGTGCTGGATGAAAGAAAGCGAAGCACAACGAGTGGTATGGAGGTGCAGACTCCAGTAACAATAATAGAAACACCCCCAATGAGGGTTGCAGCGGTAAGGGTGTATGGAAGAAAGGACGGTGCTCTTTACACACTCACAGAGGCATGGGCTGCCAGCATTGATAAGCATGTGGCAAGAAGGTTGCCCTTGCCGGAAAAATATGATGAAAAGAAAGGAATAGAAAGGATAGAAAAGGTGAAGGAGAAAGTGGAGGAGGTCCGGATAATTGCATACACTCAGCCCTGGCTCATCACAGGGGTACCAAAGAAGGTGCCTGATATCATTGAACTGAGGATTGGTGGAGGCACAATCGCTCAGAGGCTTGAGTATGCAAAGAAATTGCTTGGAAAAGAAATCCTTTTCTCTGATTTTGCAAGGGAGGGCACATTTGTTGATGTTGCTTCAATCACAAAAGGGAAAGGTTTCCAGGGCCACATCAAGAGATGGGGTGTGAAGCTTCAGCCGAGGAAGAACAGCAAACACAGAAGGATGATAGGCACACTTGGACCCCATTTCCCGAGTTATGTGATGCCAACTGTTCCCCAGGCTGGACAGATGGGGTATCACCAGCGCACAGAACTCAACAAACTTCTGCTTAAGGTAAAATTGAGTAAGGAAACAGAGGAGAAACTGAGGGGCAAGAAATCCAAGGAGGAAACAAAAGAGGAAAAGGAGGAGAGCCAAGACATCTGGGAGAACATAGTTCCTCCTGGCGGTTTCCTCCATTACGGTGTGCTGAGAAGCGACTTTGTGGTGGTAAAGGGCTCTGTGCCTGGCCCAGCGAAGAGGGCTGTGGCCTTCAGAGATGCTGTGCGAAAACCAGGTGTTACTATTCCTGAACCAAAGATTACCTATGTGTCAAAATCACCAAAGCAAGGAGCATGAGAGGTGAAATAGATGGTAAAGAAGGTGAAAAAAATAAGTGTTGTTGCTGGGGAGGAAAAAGTGAATGTTTACTCTGTTAAAGGAGAACCTGTAAAGCAGGTAGAGCTACCATCAGTGTTCACGGTGCCTGTGAGGATAGACATTATCAGGAGGGCGTTCCATGCGATTCTTGCAAATCGTCGCCAACCTTATGGGAGGTATGCGTACGCATCCCAGCCCTACGGAGCATACAGAATTCCTGGTATGAAGCACTCGGTGGAATGGGCTGGAAAGGGCAGGGGCGTCTCAAGGGTGCCGAGATTAAAGGATAGTATGACAGGTGCTCAGTCGCCCGGATGCGTTGGAGGAAGAGCAGCCCATCCCCCGAGGGCTGAGAAGGACTGGAGCAAGAAGGTAAACAAGAAGGAAAAGCTCTTGGCAAGGAAATCAGCACTGGCTGCAACAAAATACCCGGAACTTGTGAGGGCCAGGGGACATAGATTTTCAGAAAAGCTCACATTGCCTATTATTGTAGAGGGGGATGGAGAAGGCCTTGAAAGAACTGCTGTGGCTCAGGAATTTCTTGAAAAAGTTGGTCTCTTTTCTGACATAGAGAGGGCAAAGAACGGAAAGCATGTGAGAGCTGGGAAAGGAAAACTGCGCGGCAGGAGGTACAAGATTCCCAAATCTATTCTGGTCCTTGCAGAGAATTCAAAGAACTGGAAGGGGTTTGAGAATTTCCCTGGTGTGGACATTGTCAATGTGGAGAATGTGAATGTGGAGCATCTGGCACCAGGAGGGGTGCCTGGGAGGTTGACTATAATCTCGGAAAAAGCACTTGAGAAACTGGCAGGGTGGTGAAAATGGCTGAGAAAAGAATTTTGCTTCATCCGATTCACACGGAAAAAACCCTTGTGATGATGGAGAAAGAGAACAAACTGGAATTCAAAGTCCCGATATCTGCAACAAAGAAGGAAATAAAGGAGGCGGTGGAGAAAAGGTATGGTGTCAAGGTTGCAAAGGTCAACACAAGGATAGATAAAAATGGAAAGCGGGCTCTTGTGAAATTAGCACCGCCATACAGGGCTGAAGAGATTGGAATGAAAATTGGAGTGATGTGAGGGTGATGTAAATGGGCAAGAGAATAATTACAAGGAGAAGGGGTCATGGTTCCCCTGTATATCGCTCACCAAGTCACAGACATCATGGGCCAATAAAATATCCTGGGTTGCAGGTGGAAGGTGTTGGTATAGTGAAGGATATTGTTCACAGTCCTGCCCACACAGCACCTGTAGCCGAGGTGGAAATGGAAAATGGTGAGGTTTATAGATTCCTTGCAGTTGATGGTCTGAAATTGAATTCTGAAATTCACATAGGCGAGAATGCCCCGGTTGAGAGGGGCAACATCCTCCCATTGAAGAAAATCCCTGAAGGCACCTATGTTTACAACATAGAGCTTGTGCCCGGTGATGGTGGAAAGCTCATCAGGGCTGCTGGCTCTGCAGGCCTTGTGGTGGCAACGATGGGAGAGAATGTTGTGGTGCAGCTCCCATCCGGTCAATTCAGGACAGTAAACGGGAACTGCAGGGCAACTGTAGGAATTGTTGCCGGGGCTGGAAGAAAGGAAAAGCCATTTGCAAAGGCAGGGAAGAAAATCCATGCATTCCAGAGCCTGGCAAAGGCACCGTTCAAGGTAAGAGGTGTGGCGATGAATCCTGTGAATCATCCATTTGGTGGAGGTTCCCACCAGCACATTGGCAGGCCTAGCACTGTTTCCTCAGGTGCATGGCCCGGGCAGAAGGTTGGAAGACTGGCGCCCAAGAGGAAGAAGTTGAAGAAGAGGTGAAAAAATGGCGGTTGAAGGTGGTACCAAGGCCAGCAGAAGAAAGGAGAGAAAGAAGAAGAGTGGAATTCAGGCCAGAAGAAAGAAGGAATTCACATACAGGGGTTACACCCTTGAGGAGCTGAAGAAGATGTCATTTGAGGAGTTACTTGAGGTTCTTCCTGCAAGGGCGAGGAGAACACTCAAGAGGGGATACAATGCAGAGCAGATGGTCTGCGTCCAGAAACTTAGGGCTGCGGGCGAAGGAGAGGTTGTGAGGACGCACTGCAGGGACATCATTATTGTGCCAGAATTTGTGGGAAAGCGTGTTGCAGTTTACAATGGCAAGGAATACAAGGAATTTGAAATAAAGCCAGAGATGATTGGACATTATTTGGGGGAATTCTCTCTCACAAGGAAATTTGAGAAGCATTCTGGACCAGGAGTCGGTGCAACCAGAAGCTCCAAATTCCTCCCGCTTAAGTGAGGTGAAATTATGGGATACACAATGAAAACAGACCCGAAGAAGCATGTGAAGGCCTATGGCAAGGAACTTCCAATCTCTCCTAAGAAGTCATATGAGCTCTGTAACGCAATCAGGGGAATGATGTTGCCAGAGGCCGAGAAGTTCCTTGAGGATGTGATTGCACTGAAGCAACCAGTGAAAATAAAGCGATATACATATGGGGCACCACATAAGAAAGGGTATGGACCTGCAAGATATCCTGTAAAGCCTGCAAAATACATTTTGAAACTGCTTAGAGAGGCAAGGGCAAACGCAGAATCCCTCGAGATTTTTGACCCGGATAACATGAAGGTTAAGGTAATCTCAGCATCCCGTGGAAGAATTATAAAAGGCTACATGCCCAGGGCCTATGGAAGGAGCACCCCCTGGCATGAGCAAACAACAAACATTGAAATCATTCTTGAGCAGATGGAGGAATGAACTTGGCCACTGAAAGGAAATTTGTCAGGGAAAATATTCGCAGGGTGTTGCTCAAAGAGTATCTGATGAAGGAAACTGAGCGGGCAGGCTTTGGTGGCCTCGAAGTCCAGAGAACGCCTATGGGAACTAGGGTGGTCCTCTATTGTGAGCGTCCAGGCTTCGTCATAGGTAGGAAAGGTGGGGCAATAAAGGACCTCACTGCAGCAATAGAGCAGAAATTCAAATTTGATAATCCGCAGATAGAGGTCCAGGAGGTTAAAAATCCAGCACTTAATGCCCAGATTATGGCAAAGAAACTGGCGATCGCGCTTGAAAGAGGCTGGCAGTACAGGAGGGCTGGCCATTCTACAGTGAGAAGGATAATGGACGCAGGGGCTCGAGGCTGCCAGGTCATCATTTCAGGAAAATTAACTGGTGAGAGGCACAGGACAGAAAAATTCAGAGAGGGGATGATAAAGTACTGCGGCGATTCAGCCCTGAAATTTGTGGAGAAAGGATATGCTGTTGCAAAATTGAAGCCAGGTGTAATGGGTGCTACTGTATGGATTATGAGACCGGATGCCAAACTTCCTGATGAGATCAGGGTGAAGGAGCCAGCAGAACTTGAGTCACAGAGTGCACTCAGAGCTGAGGAAATTCCACAGGCTCCGTCAGGAGAAACACAGCCTACAGAGTCCCAGAAGGCAGCGGTTCCTGCTCAGCAGAGCTCAGTTTCAAAACCTGAGATTACAATCAAGGCTGAGAAAATCCGTGTAAAACCAAGGCTGAAGCGCCAGATTGAATCGGAATTGAAATCATTAAAGGAAACAGAGATTCCTCCCATTGAGGATGAGCTAATAGATGTTGAGGCGCCAGAACAAGAGGGAGAGGAGAAAAATGAGAATGTGGAAGGGAAAGAGAAGGAGGTGAAGTAGAATGCCTTCATTAAAGGCTAGGGATATTAGAGCAATGTCTCCAGAGGAAAGAAAGAAAAAACTTGAGGAACTTGAGGACGAGTTAATGCATGAGCGCGGTGTCGCGGCAACAGGTGGTGCACCTGCAAATCCAGGCAAGCTTCGCTCCATCAGAATTCAAATCGCACGCATGCTCACGGTCATGAATGAAGAAAAAAAGAAGAGAAAAGGAGGAGAATAAAAAATGCCAGGTGTATGTCCGGTTTGTGGGCTTCCAGAAGACCTGTGTATCTGCGAACAGATAGCGAAGGAAACCCAGCATGTGAAGGTTTACACGGATAAACGCAGGTACGGAAAAACAGTGACGATAGTTGAGGGCATAGATGGTTCAGACATTGACATGCATGAACTTGCAAGAAAACTTAAGACAAAATGCGCTTCTGGGGGCACTGTGAAGGATGGAAGAATAGAACTGCAGGGCGACCATAAAAAGAAGGTCCAGGATTCCCTTGAGGAACTTGGATTCAAGGTGGAGGTAAAGTGAAAAGATGGCTGAAGCAGGAGTTCATAGGGCATGAGATAGAGATTGTCTCTGCGCCACAAAAATCCCTTCTATGTTTGAGGGGCGTGGTGGTGGACGAGACAAAGCACATGCTCGTGATTCATGTGGAGGGCAAGGATATGAAAATCCCGAAAAAAAATCTGGTCTTCAGGCTCCTTCCAGAAAATCAGGTGATTGATGGAAACAGAATCATGTTCAGACCAGAGGATAGAATCAAGAAGATAAGAAGGTGAAATAAATGGCTGAAAAAAAGGCTAGAAATATTGGCGTTGATGTCCCATTGCCACAGAAAAGCTGCGAGGACAAGCACTGCCCTTTCCACGGGACACTTCCCGTGAGGGGGCAGATTATTGAAGGCGTTGTTGTTTCAGACAGGATGCAGTCAACCGTGATTGTGAAACGGGAGTATCTCTGGTACCTCAAAAAATATGAGAGGTATGAGAAGAGAACCAGCAAGTATGCTGCACATGCACCACCCTGCCTGGAGGTAAAGACGGGAGACCATGTGAAAATCATGGAGTGCAGGCCGCTCAGCAAGACAGTCTCCTTTGTGGTGATAAGTGTGGAGAAAAGGGGTGAGGGGAAATGAAGGGAATTCCTGGGAGACAGACAAGAGGTCTGCCCAAGGGTGCAAGGCTGGAATGCATAGATAATACAGGTGCAAAGGAAATTGAAATTATTGCTGTTCCAAAATACCATGGTTCGCATAGAAGGTATCCATCTGCAGGCATAGGTGATATTGTGGTTGCCTCTGTGAAAAAGGGAACACCAGAGATGAGGAAGCAGGTAGTCTATGCCGTAATCGTGCGCCAGAAAAGACCATTCAGAAGGCCAGATGGCACCATGGTCCAGTTTGAGAACAATGCAGCGGTAATTACAACAGAGACAGGCGAGGTGAAGGGCTCAGACATAAAGGGCCCTGTGGCGAGGGAGGCTGCTGAAAGATGGCCGAGAATTGCTGCAGTTGCATCAATAATTGTGTGAGGTGAAGCAATGAGCATCCAGCCAAGGAAAGAGAGGAAAAAGCTCTTCAGGGCACCGCTACATGTAAGGCGGAAGGTGTTTCATTGTCTCCTGGACAGGGAACTCAGAAAGAAGTATGGGCTCAGGACACTCGGTGTTGTTAAGGGTGATACGGTCAAGATTATGCGGGGCCAGTTCAAAGGCACAGTGGAAAAGGTTGCAAAGGTTGACTATAAGAAGCTGAGATTACACATTGAAAATGTAACTGTGAAGAAGGCTGATGGAAAACTCAAACCCTATCCTGTTCATCCTTCCAATGTGATGATTGTAAAGCTGAACCTTACGGACCCCTGGAGAAGGGCAAAGTTGAAGGAGGAGGCACCTCCTCCAGAGGAGCCAAAGGCAGAGGAAAAGAGTGCTGAGGAAGAGGTGAAAACATGAGCAAGCATCTGAAAAGGTTGCCAGCACCAACTACATGGAAACTGGAAAGAAAAACAGCAAAATTTGTAACAAAACCATTGCCAGGAAAACACAAACTCTGGGAGATGATTCCACTCACACTGCTAATAAGGGATTATCTCCACTACTGCGACAACGCGAGAGAGGCAAAGAAAATTGTGTGCTCTGGAGATGTGAAGATTGATGGCAAGGTTGTTCGGGAGCCAAAGCAGGGTGTTGGCCTTATGGATGTGGTGAGTTTTGAGAGGATTGGTGAGCACTACAGAATTCTCCTTGACAGAAATGGAAAACTTGTGCCAGTCCGAATTTCTCCTGAGGAGGCAAAGTGGAAACTTGTGAGGATTGAGAATAAAACCACACAGAAAGGCGGGATTACACAGTTGAATCTGCATGACGGGAGAAACATCCTTGTTGAGAACCCAAATCAATACAAAACATGGGATACACTGAAGATTGAAATTCCGAGCCAGAAAATCATGAACAGGCTGGGATTTGAAATTGGAAATGTGTGTTACTTCATAGGCGGAAAGCATGTGGGAGAAATCGCTACAATTGCTGGCCAGGAAGTTATGCCCGGGTCTCGTCCCAATGTGGTCTATCTCAAAGAGGGTTTCTCAACTGTAAAGGAGAAAGTTTTCGTAGTCGGGATAAAGGTACCTGAGATTACACTGCCAGAGGTGAGAGTTGTATGAGCGAGAATCCAATGCGGAGGATTTATCTGGAGAAAGTCGTGGTTAACATCGGCGCGGGCGAAGGTGGCGAAAGATTGCAGAAGGCAGAGAAGGTGCTCTCAATGGTAACTGGAAGAAAGCCAGCAATCACAAGAGCAAAGGTGACGAACAGGGACCTGGGTGTAAGGCGCGGGATGTCTATCGGAGTGAAGGTAACGCTCCGTGGAAAGGCTGCTGAGGAGTTCCTAAGGAAGGCACTGGATATAAGGGATAACAAGCTTGCAGATTACTCATTTGACCAGTATGGCAATTTTGCATTCGGTATTGCGGATTACACTGACTTTGAGGGAATGAAGTATGACCCGAACATTGGCATATTTGGAATGGATGTCTGTGGAGTGCTTGCAAGGCCTGGAAAAAGGGTGGAAAAGAGAAAGAGGGCAAGAGCAAAGATTGGTGAAAAACATAGAATCACAAAGGAAGAGGCTATCAAGTTCCTCAAGGAAAAGTTCAATGTGGAAATTGTGTCTCTGAGGTGAAGTTATGAAACCAAGGAAGTTGTTTGGCAGAATAATAGGGTGCACAAGGTGCGGAAGGAAGCGAGGGATTGTGCGAAGGTACGGAATGCATCTCTGCAGGCAGTGCTTTCGTGAGATTGCACCTGAACTGGGTTTCAAAAAATACTCCTGAGGTGAGCAAATGCAGCATGATTTATTAAATGATGCGCTAGTGAAGATAAAGAACGCAGAACGCTCCGGGAAAAAGGAGTGCACTGTTAAAGCATCCAAGCTGATAGGGAATGTGCTCAAGGTGATGATGGACTACAACTATGTGAAGCAGTTTGAGTTCGTAGATGATGGTAAATCAGGGCTCTTCAGAGTTGAACTGACAGGCATTATAAACAGTTGCGGAGTGATAAAACCGAGGTTTTCAGTGAAGGCACTGGAGATTGAGAAATACGAGGCAAGATATCTCCCGGGCCAGGACTTTGGCATCCTTATTCTCACCACCACTGCAGGAGTAATCTCAAATGTGAAAGCAAAGGAGATGAGAATTGGAGGCAAGCTCCTGGCTTATGTGTACTGAGGTGATGAAAATGGCTGCAGAGCAGGCAGAGGGTAAAATTCAGAGGATTGTTGAAGTTCTCCCGGGAATAAAGGCAGAACTTGATGGGAATCTGGTGCGGATTTCGGGTAAGCGCGGAACACTCGAAAGGGTTTTTGAGCATGCAAGAATTTCGCTGGAGTTAAAGGAGAACAGGTTCATAATCACGGCCAACAAGGACAGCAGGAGGGAGAAGGCAATTCTCGGCACCTGGGAGGCACATCTTAAAAACATGATGAGGGGTGTGACAGAGGGTTTTGAGTACAGGATGAAATGCGTTTATGCTCACTTTCCTGTAAAGATGAGTGTAAAAGGGAACGAACTCATCATTGAGAATTTCCTCGGCGAAAAGAAACCGAGAAAGGCAAAGATTCTGCCTGGTGTGAATGTGGTTGTTAAGGGGCAGGAACTCATTCTCACAGGCAATGACATTGAGAAGGTTGGCCAGACTGCTGCAAACATAGAGAGAGCAACAAAGATTAAAAATTATGACCCGAGGGTTTTCCAGGATGGAATTTACATCACTGCAAAAGCCCTCAAACCTTCCGAGGGGTGAGATAGATGGCTGAAGAGGAAAAGAAGAAGGCAGAGGAGCAGGCAGATACTGCCGAGAAAAAGGAAGAGAAAGCAAAGCCAAAGCAGAAACCAAAGCTAAGTGAAAAACTCCGCAGGCTCCTGCTCTTGAGAAACGAGATGAATCGGAAGAGACCTGTATTCCTTCGCCAGGAATGGCACAGATACAAAAGATTGCAGCGGGTCAAGTGGAGGGTGCCCAGAGGAATGCATTCCAAGATGCGCCGCCATTATGGGTATCGCCCGAATGTGGTCTCTATTGGATACAGGGGCCCGAGGGCTGCAAGAGATCTTCATCCTTCAGGTTTCAGAGAAGTCCTGGTTCACAATCTAAATGAACTCAGGAAGATTAACCCTGAAGTTGAGGCCTGCAGAATCGCGAGAACTGTGGGCATGAAAAAAAGGTTGGAAATTCTGAAGGAAGCGGAAAAGATGGGAATTCGGGTGCTTAATCCGGTGAAGGTGAGAGAATGAATCTCAGGAATCAGAAAAGAATGGCTGCTGAAATTCTTGGCTGCGGGATAAACAGGGTCTGGATTGACCCAAGTGCTGTTGGTGAACTTGTGAACGCAGTCACCCGGGAGGATATCAGGAATGCAATCGCTGCAGGGGTGATTAAAGCAAAGCGGGTAAAGGGAAATTCAAGGGGTAGAATCCGGCACAGAGAGATGCAAAGAAAGAAGGGAAGGCAGAGAGGACCAGGTTCAAGAGAAGGTGCAAAGTTTGCAAGAATGCCGAGAAAGTTAAAATGGATGCAGACAATCCGTGCTGTTCGCTCATTGCTCAGAACCCTCAGGAACAATAAAAAGATTGAGAGAAAGGATTATAGGAAACTTTATTATCAGGCGAAGGGTGGCGTGTTCAAGAGCAGGGCCCATCTAATGGCACAGTTGAAAGCCCAGGGAATCCTGAAGGAGTGATAATATGCACCGCACCTACAGAGTTCAGATGAGAAGAAAAAGAGAAGGAAAGACCGATTACAGATTCAGGCTAAGAATCCTCCGCTCAGGGTTACCAAGAGCTGTGGTGAGAAAAACAAACAGAAACATTATTGTGCAGCTCTTTGAATTTGATGCTAAAGGAGACAGGGTTCTTGCATCAGCAACTGGATTTGAGCTAAAAAAGAAGTTCGGTTTTCAGGGCAATACGGACACCACGCCTGCAAGTTACCTTGCTGGTTACTTGGCAGGAAAAAGGGCAATCCAGAAGAATGTTTCAAAGGCCGTGCTTGACATAGGGTTTCATTCCCCAGCAAAAGGTGCGAGGGTTTTTGCGGCATTGAAAGGACTTCTGGATGCTGGAATTGAAATTCCTCACAGTGAGGAAAAGCTCCCGGATGATGATCGCATCCATGGAAAGCATCTCAAAAACTTTGATTCGAATCAGGTTGAGGAAATCAGGAAAAAAATTGACAATGGAGGTGTTCTATGACAGAGGACTGGGTGCCGAAGACGAGGCTTGGAAAACTTGTTAAGGAGGGGAAGATAAAGAGTATGAGCGAGGCCCTTGCTACAAGGCTTCCCCTTCGTGAACCAGAAATTGTGGATATTCTCCTCCCTGAAATGGCTGAGGAAGTTCTGGATGTGAACATGGTCCAGCGAATGACAGATTCTGGCAGGAGAGTAAAATTTGCGATAACTGTGGTTGTGGGAAATGGTGATGGATTTGTGGGTATTGGAAGGGCAAAGAGCAGGGAGGTTGGGCCTGGCATAAAACAGGCTGTAAACAATGCAAAGCTTAACCTTATTGAGATAAAGAGGGGCTGCGGCTCCTGGGAATGCGGGTGTGGCAGACCGCACACAATACCCTTCCTTGTGAAAGGAAAGAGCGGAAGCGTTGAGGTAACACTCAAACCCGCTCCGAGAGGGGTTTCACTTGCTGTAGGAGATGTGGCAAAGCCAATTCTCAAGTTTGCAGGAATTGAGGATGCCTGGGGCTTCAGCAAGGGACATACAAAGACTACAGTAAACTTTGCCTATGCTATCTTTAATGCACTTGCCTCAACAGCCAAATACAAGATTACGGAGGATGTAGCGAGAAGGTTGAAGATTGTATCAGGCCCTGTAGGTTACACCACAATCAAGGAAGAGCTAGAGGAGAAGGCACTGAGAGAAGAAAAGGAGAAAGGAAGGAGGTGAGGAAATGGTGTATGCAGTGATAAGGGTAAAAGGGGTATGCAAGACCAACAGGGACATAAAGGACACGCTTCGCATGCTCCATCTTACAAGGACAAACCATTGCGTCCTTGTGCCTGAAACACCCTCTTATCTTGGAATGCTCCAGAAGGTGAAGGACTATGTGACCTGGGGTGAAATAGGGCCGGAGATGCTTGCAAAGATGATTTTGCTCAAGGGAAGGATTGAGGGTGACAGAAAGATTACAGATGAGTATGTGAGAGCCAATACCAAGTATCAGTCCATCTATGCCCTCGCTCAGGCAATTGTGAACGGTGAATTCAAATACAGCGAGTTGAAGGCTGTAAAGCCACTTTTCAGGCTCAATCCTCCAGTAGGCGGTTATCGCTCTGTAAAGCGCGTTGTCAGGCATGGCGGCGCACTGGGTTACAGGGGAAAGGAAATTGAAAAATTGATTGAAAAGATGCTTGCTGTAGATGTGTCAAAGAAAGGAAAAAAGGAGGAATGAAAAATGCCGAGCAGGACATACAAGTTCAGGGGCCAGAGAACCCATGGGAGAGGATATAAATCAGGTAGGGGTGCGGGCATAAGAGGGGGCAGGGGAAATGCAGGGTTGCACAAGCACAAGTTCATGGCTATGAATAAGTATCGCCCATTGCATTTCGGAAGGCATGGTTTCAAACGCCCCCCTGAGGTAAGGAGAACAGTGACTACAATAAATCTGAAGGAAATTGAGGAGAATTTTGAGAGATGGCTAGCTGAGGGGAAGATAAAGGAGGAGAATGGGGTTTATGTTGTGGATTTGCGGTCACAGGGAATAGACAAGTTATTGGGAGGCGGCAAGGTCTCCAGGAAGCTTCGTGTAATCGTTGACAGCTGCTCAAAACAGGCCTTGCAGAAATTGCAGGCTGCAGGTGGAGAGGTGGGGCAGTAGAGGTGTGAGGAATGGCAGAGGAGGAGAAAGTTCCGAGAAATTATAATGTTGCTGTGCCTTGTGTAGTGTTTTTTCTGCTTTCAATGATAATCTACTATTATGTATTCCACCCCGGTACACTGGCTTTGATATTTTTCGGTATTCTCATGGCCTTTCTCTGGTTCTTTGTCTTCCTTGGCTGGTCCTATGCAGGGGATAAAAGCAAGCTTTATGGCTTAAAGGTTGTGACTGACCGCTTACCTGCAGTCAAAAAGCCAGATGGCCATGTGGTCTTCAAGAAAAAGATGATGTGGGTTGCAGTAATTCTCATCCTCTACTTTGTGATGACAAATGTGATGCTCTTTGGACTTGACCAGAAAAAAACCATTGACCTTTTTGCGTCCTGGCGTGTGATAATGGCAGGTGCCCAGGGCTCACTGATGCATCTTGGCATAGGCCCGATTGTCACGGGCTCAATCATCATGCAGCTTTTCACGGGCGCAAAGATAATCTCGCTTGACCTCTCAAAAACAGAGGACAAGGCAGTATATCAATCAACACAGAAACTTATTGTGATTGCAATGATATTTGTGGAGGCAATTCCCCAGGTTTATGGGTATCTTACTCCTTCCAACTCATTTGTGGAGGCACTGAATGGCTGGTCTGGCGGTAATGGTCTCACTCTTGCGCAGGCAATAATTGTCATCCAGCTTGTTATTGGCAGTTATCTTGTCTTCCTGATGGATGAGGTTGTTTCAAAGTGGGGTATCGGGAGTGGTATCAGTTTATTCATAGCTGCAGGTGTTGCCCAGGCAATCTTCACAGGAACAATTAACTGGCTTCCGGTAAAGGCATCTGAAGCCCTGTCACTCTCAAATCCACCAGCAGGAACAATTCCCAAAACAGTTTACATGCTCCAGCAGATGAGTGCCGGGGAGCTTGCAAATGGTGGGTTTGAGCAAATTTTCCTGGGCCATCCAAATCCAGTGATAGCACTGATTGGAACAATAATAATTTTCTTTGTAGTGGCCTATGTTGAATCCACGAGACTTGAACTTCCACTGGCCCATGGAAGGGCAAGGGGTGCAAGAGGAAGGTATCCAATCAGGTTGATGTATTCCTCTAACATCCCGGTAATTTTAATGTCCGCTTTGCTTGCAAACATTGCAATGTTTTCAATGCTTCTCTGGAGCCATCCAACGCTCAGCCAGATTCCTTACATCGGGCATCAGTGGTGGATAGGTGCTTATCCAACACCAGAACAGGCAGAGCAGCTGGGAATCTCGCCCTCAACCCCGATCTCTGGCGGTGCCTATTATCTCTCTACCGTAAACGGACTCCATGAATGGCTCCTGCCCTTGTTTAATCCGCAGAGATATGAGGTTTACATGAGGGGCCATACATACTGGCAGGTGCTTGCCCATGTCGTGGTTTTCTTCAGCGCCATGGTGATCGGTTCAATATTCTTTGCAAAGTTCTGGATTGAGACAACAAACATGAATTCAAGGGCGATTGCAGAGCAGATTGACAGACAGGGAATGCAAATCCCGGGCTTCAGAAGGGACCCGAGAATTCTGGAGCGCGTGCTTGACCGCTACATCCCCTATGTCACAATCTTCAGTGGTGCTGCAGTGGGGGCTTTAGCAGCAGTTGCAGACATGATAGGCACGGTTGGAAATGCCTCAGGCACGGGCGTGTTGCTTACAGTGGGAATCATGATTAACTTCTACGAGGCGATGGCCAGAGAGCAGTTGATGGAGATGCATCCATTGCTGAGAGGCTTCTTCGGTGAATAGCAATGGCTGAAAAACCGCTTTTCAGTTTTTCCCAGTTCTTCCTTATCTTCATGGTAATGCTCACCATAATGCTTTTTATTGACGCAGAGATGCGCAACGGGTTTGGAATGCTTGTTGGTCTTGTGCTTTATCCCCTCGTGGGATTTGGCGGAAAATACCCTGTGCTGAGCCTCTTCTTTGTGGGAATCCTGCTCACCCTGTTCACAACTGTGATCAGGGAGAGATACATTGACTGGGTGAAGATGGCGAGGTTCCAGAAGTACATGGAGGCCTACAACAAAGCCTTCAGGGAGGCGTTTCGCTCAAACAACACCTCAAAGATGAAGAAATTGCAGGAAGTCCAGCCAAAAATCATGGAGATGAACTACGAGAACATGAAGGGGCAGCTGAAGATGATGGCCTTCACAATGTTCTTCATAATTGTCACATTTGCCTGGGTCTCATTCTTTGTCTATACTGATGTGGTTGATAAATACATCTCAGTGCCCTGGGCTTACAATGTTTCCCTTGTTGAAGCAACGGTTTTGCCGCACTGGATTCTCCTCTATTCTTTGCTTGCAATTCCATTCAGCACCGTGTTCGGGAGAATCCTCAAGCATTATCGGTTCAAGAAGTTTCTGGCAAGGGCAGGAGCATGATAATCACGGTGAGCGGCCCGCCTGGAAGCGGGAAAAGCACACTCGCGAGGGCATTGGCTGAAAAACTGGGCTATCGTTACTTCTATGCTGGGGAAATTTTCAGGAGGGAGGCGGCAGAGAGAGGGCTTACACTCGAGGAATTCGGGAGGTTAGCTGAGAAGAACTGGGATATAGACAGGAGGCTGGATGCAATGCTTGTTGAGGAGATGAAGAAGGCAGAGAACACAGTTTTTGATGCAAGGCTTGGTGGTGTGCTTGCAAATGTACACGGCATCCAGGCGCTCAAAATTTATGTTACTGCTGAAGCCCTGGAAAGAGCGAGGAGGATTGCAGGCAGGGAGGGTCTGGAGATTGAGAAGGTGATGGCTGAGATGTTGGCAAGAGAGAAGAGCGAGGCAAAGCGGTATGCAGAAATTTACGGATACGATTATACAAACCGTGAGATGTATGACCTCTACATTGACAGCACAAGATTGAGTGCCCGGGAGGTGCTGGACCTCGTTATGAGCCATGTTGAGAAAATTGTGAGAACATGAAGGCAAAAAAAGTGGTCTGGGCTGGAATTCCCGTTGTGATTGCTCTAGCCGTGGTTCTTGCAACATTCTTTTTTCTCTGTATTCCAAAAGAGGAAAAAAAAGAGGGGCTAGGACTCCTTGCAGTTGGATATGTATGGGTGCTCGGGGAGAATGTTACTGAAACCGTTATCGCAGTGAATGTAACCAGTGCACCTGAGAACGCTGAATACAATGGCTCATCTGTATCTGTAACAAATAAGTCCACAAACCAGGAATACAGGTTGGAATGGGTCAAGGTGTACAGGGGTTCAGAGACCATTGCAAGTGGAGGCTCAGATGGAGTTCTCTGCTCTCCCCTTGGCTATTACTGGAAAGCTGGGGATGTGCTCTATATTTCTCTGGCTCCTGTGTATCTCTCCATAGGGGATAAAATAAAAATTACGGGTAAAGGTTTTGCGGAAACTGAAGTGCCATTGTTTGATGTGGGAATAGAGCATGGTGGAATTGTTGTCCAGCC
>JAWACX010000003.1:0-22502 GCA_038896575.1 Thermoplasmata archaeon | reverse complement strand
CTCACCCAGGAAGTGAAGTAGGGAAGTAACAAATTCTCTCATTGTTTCCCGCCATTTCTTTCCTCCCTTCACATACAAGGGGAAGTTAGAGCTGGCAGAAGAAGTGGAAATGATATACGAAAAAAGAATAACAGCCTTTGGCACTTCAGCAAAGATAGATGCACCTAAAAAGTACAGAGGATGGCGAGCGTATGTGATCATAGTAAAAGACTAAGTAGTTGGGACAAAATATTTCAAGTATGATTTCATCCAGTGCCAATAAATGGGCAAAACTGAATTTTGTCCCACACCCGAACATACAGAAAAGATTATATTCAATGGTTCTATGGTTTCCCTGCCCGCCCAAAAAAGGTGGCTGTAGGAGGCAATAAAATGGAGACCCCAAGGAAAGAGGATGTGAAGTTTGAGACCCTGAAGGCAGAAAAAATCCAGTTCGGAAGGAACAACTTCATAGAGGTTGCGAGGAAGAAGGCAATAACCCCTGATGGAAAAGGAAACGAGTTTATCACTGTATCCCGGGGTTTTATGGGACAGGATGGTAGTGAGAGATACAAGAACGCTGTGACAATCCCAGATGACCAGGAGATCAGAAATCAGATTGCTGAAAAGATAAAAACACTCTAAGCTATGCTTGGCATTTCCTGCCCTCCTCTCTGCTATCTCCCTGTTGAGGATGTGATTGAAAAGATTGCAGCTCATTTCAAATTATGGGAGATAATTCCGGAGCATCTACATCACCCTGAAAATTCCAGATTGCACTCCATTCTACCTTCCTATTCACTCAAGCTCCAGGTGCATGCACCATTGAGTGACATAAACATTGCAAGCATAAACAGGAGGATGAAGGAGGCAAGTGTTAAGGAGATAAAGGAAGCGATAATTTTTGCGCGCCAGATTGGTGCAAGCCTTGTAACAGTGCATCCAGGCCATAAGTCACCGATGACCGTTGAGCATGTGAATATTGTCTATGCCCTGACAAACGAATCGCTGAAAGAACTTGCAAAGTTTGGAGAGGAAATGGGTGTCAGGATTGCACTTGAGAACATGCCAGACATGGGAGTTGCAATCTGCAGGAGACCAGAGGAGGTTCTGGAGGCCATAAGAGGGACTGATATAGGGCTTTGCTTTGATGTGGGGCATGCGAACACAAACCACAACATTGAAAAATTCTTTGAGTTGAGCCATCTCTTCCTGAATGTCCATCTTCATGACAACGACGGGAAAAAGGATTCTCATTCAACAGTAGGTGAGGGCACCATAAAGTTTAAATCGCTCTGCTCCAAGTTTGCCAGATACAAGGGCAACTACATTATTGAGGCCAGGACAATTGAGAGTGGTGTGAAGAGCAAGAATATCCTGGCAAGCATGGGCTACTGTTGAATCCTCGTGTCCGGTGCAATTTCGTCTATTATCCTCCTTATCTCGGTGTCCTCAATTTCCACATAGATGTCACCCAGAGGTTCGCCCACAGAGAAACTCACACCACCTGCATAGGCCACCTGTTTGTTAAGCCGGAAATGGGTTTTGTTTCCACGGAGATTTCTGAGGAGTTCTGCACGAACGCTGTCCCTGATTTTTGCATTTCTTATTAATGCACCAAAATGCTCCATACTCCTTGCACTCCCGGCCAGAGTGGTCTCATTTTCAAATGTAAGTGCTGCATCAGGAAAAATGTTTGTCACAGCAAGAATTACCTTCTCCGCCTCCTCTGTCGGGAACACAGGTACCCTTATCCGAATTTCCATGGTAGAGAAAAACTCAAGGGAGTATTAAAGAACACCGCTTGCGGAATATAAAGATTTAGGTGAGGAGAATCCCAGCTGTCCAATGCTTCAAATCTTCCCTGCCCTCTCCAACAATCGTGGGGCAATGCAGGACCCCTCACAACCGAGGGCAAATCCAGAGTTTCATCCGGAATCACCAGACCCACAGGGTTACTCAGCGGATACGGGTCGCTTGCCCCAGCACCACCATCTATCGGATAAGCACCACTCCCATCCCAGTTGCTCCAGTAGTTGCCTTCGCTGGTTGTGGTATCATACCAGGAGTTTCCGCCACCACTATCGTAGGCCTGGCTT
Source organism: Thermoplasmata archaeon (assembly GCA_038896575.1). Taxonomy (GTDB): domain Archaea; phylum Thermoplasmatota; class Thermoplasmata; order Lutacidiplasmatales; family SKW197; genus SKW197. Next base: position 20,424 of record JAWACX010000003.1, on the reverse strand, counting down.
TGGCCGTTTACACCCTTACCTGCACCGTTTGGGGTATCTTCAGAGCCCCCTTGGCTCAGGTACCGTAGGGCGGTAGCCCTGTTGCCGATGAAGTTGTTGTGGTGAATGATGTTGCCAGTGGAACCGTATGTTATGTAAACCCCATAGTTTGCGTTGTTGCAGAGCCAGTTATAGGTGATGATGTTGTTGCTGTTTAAGAAATCCAAGTAGATGCCGTATTTGTTGCCAGAGGCATTGTTGTTTGTTATGGTGTTGTTGCTTGAGTCACATAAGTAGATGCCGTCCCATGAGTTGCCAGAGGCATTGTTGTTTGTGATGTTGTTGGTGCTTGACCACCACAAGTAGATGCCGGCCCGTGAGTTGCCAGAGGCATTGTTGTTTGTGATGTTGTTGGTGCTTGAGGAATACAAGTAGATGCCGTCCCATGAGTTGCCAGAGGCATTGTTGTTTGTGATTGTGTTATAATTTGAGAAACCAAGTAGGATTGCAATACTTGCATTAGAGATACTCAATCCAGAAACTACCATATTTGAACAATTTGCAAGAATCACCTGACCTGCATCAGAGGGGACATTCACACCATTTAGGTTCTTGTAGTAATAAACTGGCTTTCCATTCACAAGATTGGATGTATCTATGTTATGCGTATTCCAGTGCTCTAAATTAGGGCCCCCAATTACTATTCCGTTCTCCCGCAGGATGTTATTTGAGAGTGCGTTGTTCCTTGAGTACTCCAAGGAGATGCCGGTCCATGAGTTGCCAGAGGCGTTGTTGTTTGTGATGTTGTTGTTCGTCGAGTACTTCAAGTAGATGCCGTCCACTGAGTTGCCAAAGGCATTGTTGTTTGTGATGTTGTTATACTGGCTACCACCATACAAATAAATCCCATATCGTGAGTTATTGCACTTGTTGGAATCCAATGTGCCATGGGTCACATTGTTTAGGGCAATTCCAGCACCGCCAGGGAGATTCCACCAATCTGTGGCTCCGTAGACATTGCAGTTTCTTATTACAAAATATGCCGTTGTGTTCTCAATCCAGATTCCATAACTGCCTCCATTTGCATTTATTTCCCAGCCCTCGATTATGTACGGGTCGCTCTCTGTGCCAGAACCACTAACAACCCCATTTGCTGCAGTGAACTCGCTGTTGCCATTGATATGTATGGGTGTATGTGATGTAGCGGAGAATGGCGTGGCCGAAACCTCATTTGAGCGAGGCCCTTCACCAACACCGTTTACCGCACTCACCTGATAGTAGTAGGTCTGCCCGTTTGTCAGCCCAGTATCTGTATAGGTGAGGACATTGCCCACATCCTTAAGAAATGCAAGGTTGCCAGATGTCGTGCCTCTATAAACTTTGTAGTTTGTGATTGCTGAACCGCCATCATTATCTGGCGGTTGCCAGGATAATCTCACGGTCTGATTACCCGCAACTGCCTGCAGATTCCTGGGTGCTGATGGTTTCTCACCAACCTTTTCCCCTGGTTTCCCCCGCAAAAACAAAACTGCACTTATCCCGGCAACTACAAGGAGTAGCACTACAACCGCCACTACTACCACTACTTTTTTGTCCATTTTTATGACTCCTTTTGTTCCTTATCACGGTGGAATTATACCTTGCTATGTTCTAGCAGGTTCACCTCATTGAAAAATTAGCCTGAGTGGAAACTTGTTCCAGTTTCCTGAGGAGTCAGAGGCTGTGATTGAGAGGGTTAAGGGTGAGTGCTCAGGCCTGTAGTGATTGGATAACACCCATTCATAAACATGGGTCTGGTTTGTTTGCTGGGCCTTGGCAACCTCGTTCCCGTCTGGGTCCACAAGTCTCACAGTTTTCAACCCTGCGTTGTCCGTAACTCTCGCCGTGATGATTATCCTTGACACACCAGATATGTTTCCGAGATTCACTTCACACCCATCTCCATAAATCCTCATCTGGCAAATTGTGGTATTACCATCCCTTTCAGTATAGACCTTCACATCCCCTATGCTTGGCTTTGCGAAATCGCTGAATGGTGCATTCATGAGCAAAATCCAGATTGCAAGCCAGATAAAGAAGTAACTCCCTATATGACCAAGCCAGTTCTTTATTTTATACTCGGATGTGTCAACCTTCAGTGCATTCAGGATGTATTTTATGGAGCCCATACCCACAAGCCCGACCAGAAAACCGATGCCAGGTTGCTGGGCAACGGTCAGGAGGAAGGAGATAAACGCAAAGAGAACACCAGTTAAAACTACAATGAGCGCACCCTTTGTATCTTTCAGCTCCTTTTTAACGAACTCCACCTCATTGAACTCCGGGAATTTGAATACCTCTTGCTCCTCTGCTTCTTCCACTGGCACCTTCCTTGCTATGGTCACCACCTGCAGAGCCAAAATCCTTTTTCCTTAAATTCTTTTCGGAGTTTGCAGTCCAAAAAAATTTTTTGCAACCTCTTCTATCTCTTTTACCATCACAGGTCTGAAATCCTCTGGAAGATACTTCAGATATCTGGAACTCCTGAACCTTGTGTCAAGGAGAAAGATTATGGCCCTATCCCTTTCGCTCCTTATGCATCTTCCTGCTGCCTGGAGCACCTTGTTGAGTGCCGGGCAGAGCCTTGCATAGGCATAGCCCTTCTCCTCCCCATACTTCTCCTTCAGAAACTCCTCCAGTGCCTGGCTTTCAAGTGTTGGAGGAGATATTGGAATTCCTGCAATAATCACTGCGGATAGCAAATTATCCCTGAAATCTATGCCTTCAGAGAGCGAGCCACCAAGGACTGCATGGAGCACTGCACCTTCCTTCCTGTGCTCCTCAAGTGCCTTTAACATGCTTATCTTTTCTCCCTTTGTCATCTCTGAGGTTTCGTAAAGATGGAGTTTTTGGCACTGGTGTTCCACATGCCTGGCTATCTCTCCCATCATCTGGTAGGAAGTGTAAAAGACTGCAGTATTGCCGGGAATACAGGAAGCAATTCTTGCAATTGTGGTTCCATACTCCAGGTACATCTCCGCCCCTCTTGCCTCATACCTGGATGTGAGCTTGGGCAGTGTAAGGAGGAGGCGATTTTCTGGTGGGAATGGGGAGGGGAAGTAATGGAGCACACACCGCTCCGCAGGGACCCCGAGTAATTCCCTGTACATCTCAAGTGGAAACAGGGTTGCTGACATCACGATTCCGGCAGGCGAGGCCTCAAATACTTTTGCAGCAAGCATGCTCGTATCCAGCATCTCGCAGACAAATCCATCTGGCCCTCCAAATCTGAGCAATGCCCTTTCTTCCCTTCCCCAGGTCCTGATAAAATCCACAATGTTTTCCAGATAGGGCTCAACCACACCTTGTTTTTCCAGGAATGCACCCAGCATCTCAAGCCGCTCTAGAAACTCTGAAAAGGAAACTCTTGCAAGCCTTGTTTTTGAGACCCTCTCAAAAATCTCCTCAAAGAATTCCCGTGGGAGTTTCGTCTCCACCTCAAACTTTTCTTCAGAAAGCATGCGATGGATTTCCCTCAGAAGCCCTGCAATTCCTGGCTCTATCCTTGCCACATCTTTTGCAGCCTCGTTGAACTCCTCTGGATTCAAAATTTTTGTGTAATTTGCACGGATTCTCTCAGGAAGATTATGGGCTTCATCAACCACCACAACAATGTTTTCCAGACTGATTCCAAGCTTCTGGAGCACAATCTCACTTATGTCGGAAAAAAGATAGTTGTAATCGCAGACAATAACCGTTGCCTCCTTCCCAACCTCTGCAGCACAGAGATATGGACAGGATTTTTTTGCAATTCCCTGTCTTATTATTTCATCCACATCCATTGGAAACTCCTTTGCCCGCCTTACAATTTCGCCTGAGGGCCTTGCAAACTTACAGGAATGGGTGCGCAGACTTGCACTGCAAAGTTCCTCAAAAAATCTTGAATTTTTAATGTTCTCAGCAATGCACATGCTCCTCTTGCCTATCATGTCAGCAACAACTATCTTTGGCTCCTTCTTTCGCATTCCGGCAAGCGTCTCTATCGCAATTCTGTGCTGGGATTGCCTTGAGGTGAGAAAAAAAACAACAAAGCCATTTGCAAGTGCATACTCTAGTGTTGCTGTAAGTGCAACCGCTGTTTTTCCCATTCCTGTTGGTGCATTTGCCATCAGAAATTTACCTGAGCCCACAACCTCCCTCGCTGCTTTCAGAAAATCTTCCTGCACTGGTCTGAGATTTTCAAACGGAAAGAGGTCTTTTGCCCCTGAAGTTGTTTCCGCTGCTTCATTCCAACCACATCTCGGGCACACAAAAACAATCTTACCTTTTTTTTTCCTTGGAATAAGGAGTGCCCTGCACCGCTCACAGAACCTCATAATCCCCAGAAACTGTTCTCCTTTTTCTTTATTTCCACAATCTTAGCCAGTGCCTCTGCCTCCTCAAAGCTGAGCGTGAGATTCTTCAACTCCTTGTACTCACTCTCTGTAATGCTGGTATAGAGAATGTCCCCTTCGTTTATCTGCCTTCCCACGGTTGGCCCCTCTATTGAAATTGCCACTTCCATTCCCATTGTTGCTTCATTGAGCGGTTTATTCTCGCTCTGGATGCTTCTCACCCTGCCAACGATGAGCCCATCCTCCCTCATAAGCTGCATATTCTGGCGGAGCCTTCCAGCAAGCACTCTAACGCCAACAATTGCTGGCTTACTCACCCTGAAAACACATCCTGGTAATATCTTTATTTTTGCAGGAAATGTTATGCTCTTTCTCTTTTCCTCCTCAAGCCTCTGCTTTTCCTGCTCCCGCCATAACTCATAGTCCTCAATGAGTTTATACACTATGTTACCATCAATTATTTTCACGCCCTGCTTGGCAGCCTCAACCAGGGCCTCCTCCAGAACCTTCACATTGAACCCAAGGACTGCCCTGAAAAATGGATTTTTGTTTGTTCCCGCTTCAACCACATCATGCTTGGAAACATTTCCAATTTCCGCATGCTTTATTGGAATGTTTGCAAGCCTGCACTCGAACCCCATGGCTTCGATAGAGCCCACGGCATCTGCTTTTATGACAATACCTTCTTCTGCAAGTTCTACTGTGGGTTTCAGGCTTTCCAGTAGTTCATTCTTATACCTCTCAAAATTCTCTGGTTTGTCTAAGGTCCTGATTATTGTGCCTGCAATCACATCGTCAAGGTTCTGGGCACCAATCCGCACACCTGCAGCTGCAGAAATGCTTTTTTCCTGTCGGAAACGGTCCTCAGGGTCCCTTATTTCATCAAGTGGTTTCGGGCGCAATATTGCCCTCACCTTTGTCGTAATCACACCGTTTTTCGTGCATACCAGGATTGTATCTCCCAGCTTGAGAATCCCCTTGTAAATGATCACATCTATTACAGTACCAAGCCCTTTTGCTTCCTTCACCTCAAGCACAGTACCCTCACATCCCTCATCTGGCTTTATTTCCAGCTGGTTTTCAAGGAACCGCTGGGCAAGCCCGACAAGGACTGTGAGCAAATCAGGTATCCCCTCACCGGTTTTTGCACTCACAGGCACTATAGCAATGTTTCTTGTGAAATCTGTAATTCTGTCATACCGCTCCGCAGAGAGTCCAAGGTCACTTAACCTGCCCGCAATCTCATAGATTCTTGCATCAAGCTCCTGCAACGCATATTCGCTCTGCTCCTTTACCGAATGGATGAAACAGACCCCTGTGCTTCTCCACCCTGGTATGAGGTCAATCTTGTTGGCGCAAACCACAAAAGGGGTTTTGTATTTTTTCAGAATGTTGACTGATTCCGAGGTCTGGGGCATGAACCCCTCCCTGACATCAACAACTAAAATTGCAAGGTCTGCAAGGGCTCCACCCCGGGACCGCATTGTGATGAATGAATGGTGCCCTGGTGTATCAATGAAGAGAAGGCCGGGAACCTTCAGTGCCTTTTCACTCACCATTTTTCCACAGATGCTTGCAATTGTATGGGTGGGAATCTCAGTTGCACCTATGTGCTGTGTAATAAGGCCAGCTTCTCTTTCCGCTACCCTCGTGCCCCTGATTTTGTCAAGCAATGTTGTTTTCCCGTGGTCTACATGACCAAGGACACTGACTATTGGCTGTCTTATTGGCATAGGCAGTGGTGCATAGACATTCTATATAATACATTTTCTGTAACCCAACAAAAAACTTTCCGGGCTCTGATTTGGATGGGACCTTACTACCTCACTATCTCAATTCCTGGTGGCCCCTTTACCACCTTCTTCCCCTTTACCACCTCTTTGAACTTTTTCTCTTCAACACCAGTTGCGATAACAGTGGCCCTGAGCAGATGCTCCATCTCAGGATTTACCCTGGCACCCCAGATTATTCTCGCAGTTGGACTTGCCCTTGCCTGGACTTCCTCTGCAATTTTCTCTGCCTCAACAAGTGTCATATCTTCCCCGCCCTCCACATGAATCATTGCACCTTTGGCACCATCAATGCCCACATCTAAGAAAGGTGAATTTAATGCCTTTGTTATTGCCTCCAGTGCCCTTGCATCTCCCACATTTGCTGACTCCCCCATTCCCATCAGCGCAAGCCCTGAGTCCTTCAGCACAGTCTTCAGGTCATTGTAGTCAAGGTTCACAAGGCCTGGCTTTGTGATCATTTCTGTTGTTCCCTTTATCGCATGGGCAAGAATTTCATCAATCACCTTAAAGGCAGTGTTAAGCGGTAGCCTTGGAACAATCTCCAGCAATTTGTCATTCGGGATTACAACCACGGCATCCGCACTTCTCTTCAATTTTTCAAGTCCTGCCTCTGCATTTTCCATTCTCACCATGCCCTCTCCATGGAAGGGCAGGGTAACAAAGGCAACAACCAGGGCCCCGAGGTCCTTTGCAATCTTTGAAACAATTGGAATTGCACCTGTGCCAGTGCCCCCACCAAGACCGCAGGTGATAAACACCAGATGAGTGCCATCAAACAATTTTTTCAGCTCCTCCTCGCTCTCCCTTGCAGCCTCCTCTCCAACCTCAGGCAGAGCACCTGCACCCAGACCCTTTGTTATTCTCCTTCCCAGCAAAACCTTTCGCTGGCTCTTTGTAATCAGCAGATGCTGGGCATCTGTGTTCATTGCAATGGACTCAGCACCGTAAATTCCCTCCTCATAGAGCCTTGTGATAGTGTTGCAACCACCACCACCAACACCCACAATCTTCACATTGATTTTCATTTTCTCAAGCATTTCCTGGAGTTCCTTGTCTACAACCTCATCCGAAAATTGTCTTGGATCAGGTGTAGAACCAACACCAGTTTTTGCCAGCGCCTCTTCAATAAACGACTTCATGGTTCCAACCTCTAGCTAGCTAAAGGAGAAAGGATATAAGAAGATTACTGTGGGAGATTTGGATTGTTCCCATTCCACAAACCCCTTGCTGGAAGATTGATGCAAAAATTATGGAGATACATGAAGCAATTTCCCACAGTTCATCAAGTCCCGGGCCGATATAAAAAGCTATTGGGAATAGAACAGGACGCTGAGATATGCTCCTATTTCCCTTCAATCTCTTCCAAATACTTTTTCGCAATTCTGTTGTTTCTGTCGTAGGCAAGGACTGTTTCAAACGCAATCCCGGCATTCCTGTAATCCTTTCTTTGATAGAGAATTATACCCTTGTTTATCCATGCCTCAACATAGTCCTTTTTCCGCTCAATTGCCTTCTCAAAGAGTTTCAAGGCCTCATCCAGATTCCCGGAGAGCATCTTTGCCACTCCGTAGTTAAAGATTACCTTCTCATTCTCTGGATTCCTTGCATAAAGTTTTTCAAACAATCTTTCTCCTTCCCTGAATTTCTTCTGGTTCAGGAGCAGCGTCCCCTTTAGCAATCCAACCTCCAGATTATCTGGAACAATTTTCTCAGCGTTTGAGACCATTGCAAGGGCCTGGACAAAATCCCGCTTTTTTGTGGAAACAATGGCGAGATTGTACCACCCACGCCAGTAATTTGGATTTATCGTCACTGCCTTTTCAAAATAGTCCTTGGCCCTTTCCAGTTCACCTCTCTGCAGATAAACATTTCCAAGCGCGTTCCAGGCCTTCTCATTGTTCTTCTCAATTGCAAGGGATTTCCTTATTGCCTCCTCAGCCCCTCTCAAATCCCCATCTCCGAGGAGCAGAAGGCCAAGATTGTAGTAAGGCGCATACTCCTGGGGATTCAACCTGATATAGTTCTCAAGTGTTTTCTTCAATTTTTCCAGCATTTTCCTGCTGAACTGGATTATGGCAAGTTCCTCCCAGACCTCCTCCTTTGCGGGATTTATTTCAAGGGCTCTAGCATAAAATTCACCAGCGGCCTCGTAGTTTCCCAGGGCCTTGTATGCCCTTGCAATTCCCAGCAGAGCCTCAAATTTTTTCTCAAATGCCAGGAGTTTTTCATAGTGCTTGAGTGCACCCGTATAATCGCCCCTTGCCATCTGAATTTCTGCCCTCAGCTCAAGCGCCTCCCTGGAATCCTCCTTCAGTTTTGCCAGCAACATTTCCGCATCCTCAACTCTCCCCATCATGAACTTCACCTTTGCAGCAAGAGCAATTGCCTCTCCCTCAATAGAACCGAGCTTCTCCAGATAGGAGTTCGCTACATCTAGCTCTCCATCCTCAACGAGAACCCTCACATACTCCAGCATCGCTTCCCTGCTCTCCCTGCATTTCAGCGAGGCTTCCAAACACTCTCTTCGCTCCTTCCCCTCACTGCAGAGCGAGAGTAAATACCAGGCTTCCCAGAGATTTCTGTTGAGGGAAAGCGCCTGCTCAAGCATGGCCTTTGCCCTCAATTTTTCTCCAGCCTTAATGTAAAGCCTCCCCAGAGCAACACAGATTTCTGGTATGCCAGGCCTGAGCTGGTAGGCCCTTTCATAGTGGGCAATCGCATCCTTCACCTCACCCATGGTTTCCAGTATCTCACCACGGAGCATCAACACTTCCGGAGCCTCCTCCTTTGCAAGATACTTGTCCATAATTTCCAGTGCTTTTTCCTTCTCACCAGCCTTCAACAAACCCCTTGCCCAGAGCGTAGAAGCTTCCAGGCTTTTTACCAGTTCCCTATTTTCGCTAAAGAGTTTCAAGAGTTTCTCTGGGTTGGTTTCAAAGAGTAGTTTTCCATAGGCAAGGAGAAGGGTCTCATCCGCAAAGCCATTTTCTATTGCTTTTTCTGCAAATTCCGGAGCATCCTTGTGGCCAAGCATCAACTTTGCAACCGCAACTGAATGCAGTGCCCTGCTTCTTGCATCCAGCACCAGCGCCCTCTCTCCAAATTCAATTGCTCTTCTGTAATCCCCAAGTTTCAGATAGCATCTTGCACACCCCTCAAACCCCTCAGGATTTCTGTTTTTCTCTGCCACAACCCTGTAACAGCTCAACGCCTCCTCCACCCTCTCATTCCGTTCAAAAATTCTTGCAGCAAGGAGCAGATGAGGCATTGCACCACTCATGGAAAGCTTTTCCGCCACACTCAACGCTTCCCTCTCTTTTCCAAGCAAAAGAAGGTTTTTGGCTATCTCAAACACAACCTCCATAGAATCCGGCATAAGAGTTAAGGCCTTCCTGAAACACTCAACAGCTTCCGCCCTCAAAACATCCGAGTTCTCAATTTCAGCCTCAAGCAGCTTTATCCTGCCCATAAGCAACCAGTTTCCTGCAGAGCCCGGCATCAAGCCCTTTGCCAAATCCAGATAACCCTTCGCCTCAACCAGATGTTTCAGGGAAAAGTGGGCAAGGGCAAGGACATAGGCACTTTCACAGTCAATCTCATTCTGTTTTGCAAATCCCTCAAGTTCTTCAATCGCCTTCTCCCAAAGCCCGAGTTTCCCGTAGATCCAGCCCCTTAACCTCTTTGCCTCCACAATCTCCAAACCTTCCAGCGAACTTAAGGCCTCCCTGTAACTTTCCAGACTGTATTGGACACTCGCAACCATTAGCTTTCCAAGCATGAAATTCTCCTGCGATGATTTTTCAAAATGATGGAGAGCTTTTTTCAGCTCGCCTGTTTTATTGTATGCAAGCCCTAAAAGATAATGTTCCCGCCCATTCAGTGCCTTTAACCCCTCCAGAACCTCAATGCATTCCTGGTATTTCTCAGTTTCATACAGGAATTTTGCAAGGGAGTAGAAAATTTCCGCACTCTTCTCAATTGTCATGGCTGTTCTGAACCATTTCAAGGCCTCCTCTCTCTCACCGAATTTTGCATGGGCAGAGGCCAGAAGAAATGCAGCCCTTGCACTTTCCGGGTTTGCCACCACACATCTCTCCAGTGTTTTAATTGCCCCAGTTTTATCATTCTCCAGAACCCTTGCAATTGCCTCAACAAAATATGCATCAAGTAAAGTTTTATCCAGTTCTTCAGCATACTCACAAAACTTCACGGCATTCTTCAACCTTCCCAGATTTAGCGAGGCAACAGCCTTTAGGGTCCAGCTCTCCGCATCCTCAGCCTTTTTTTCAACAGCAACAGAGGCAAACCTTTCCATTTCCTCCCATTCAAGAAGCATGCCACAGGATTTGGCAGCTAGCTTGTAGGGTTCCAGCTGCGTCTGGTCCATTGAGATTGCTCTCACAAAATCCTCTTTCGCCTCTTTGAATTTTTCCAGCCTGAAAAATGCCTTGCCCCGCAAAAGAACTGCCTCAAAATGTTCAGGTTTTCTTTCAATGAACTGATCAAGGCACTCAATCGCCTTCTGATATTCCCCCATTTCAAAGTAGGCACTTCCCTTGATGAAGAGGGCATCTATGTATTCTGGATTTATTGAAACCGCCTTATCAAAGCACTGGATTGCCTCTCTATGTCTCCCGCACCTCAGCAAGGTCATTCCCTTGTTAAACCATGCCTCTGCATTCTCAAGTTCTGCAGCAATAGCAGCCTCAAAGGCTCTCAGTGCATCTCCATATTTTTCCATTCCAAGGTATGCAGTGCCCAGATTGTTCCAAATCTTTGGATCATGGGGCATCAGTTCTGCTGCCTTCAGCAGGGCTTTTTCAGCCTCCTCAAATCTTTTGAGCATCAGCAGTACAGTGCCCTTGTTATACCATGCCCCAGCCAAACCAGGATTTAACTCAACACACCGCTCAAGGGCATTCAGACATTTCTGGGTATCTCCTGCTGCATAATAGCACTCAGAGACCATCTTCCAGGCATCTATGTCCTCAGGCTTTGTCTCAAGATATTTCTCAAGATGTGTGATTGCGGCCTGATAATCTTCCATTCCAGTACAGGCAGAGGCAAGCCTGAGATGAACCTCAGCCCTCTCCTCAATCTCAAGGAGTTTCTCAAACTTCTCCCTGGCCCTTGCAAATTCTTTCAGGCCTAGATTGGCAATGCCCTCAAGCCAGAGCAACACCTTCTCCTCTCCTCCCGGGAGCTTCCTTGCTTTCTCAAGGGTCTCAAGGGCTCTCCCATATTCCTTCAGGTTTATATAAATCTCAGCCACCTTTATCAAATACTCCTCCTTTTCCTCCCTTGAGAGAATGTGGTTGTAGCATTCCAGGGCCTCTGCATCCCTTCCGAGTTTCAGCAACAGATTTCCCTTTGTTATCCAGCCTTCAATGAGGTCTGGTGAAACCTCAATCGCCTTGCTGTAGGAATACAAAGCTTCCTCAAACTTTCCAAGGTTCTCCTCGCACTTGCCTCTCAGCATCCAGGCATTGAAAATGCCAGTATCGGCAGGAAGTGACTGGAGATAGGTCAATGCCCTCTCCACATTCCCGAGGCTCAGGGCACATTCTGCAGCATAGACCCTGGCCTCAATATCATCCAGACCATCAAAAACTGCCAGAGCCTCCTCAATCTTGCCGGCATGATAATAGGCAATTCCGAGATATTTCAAATGCTCAGTTTTTCTGGCAAGTTTGACTGCAATTTCAAGCTTCTCAGCAGCCTTCAGGTAATCCTTTTTCTCAATGTAGGCCTTTCCCAGCTCAAAATAGGCCTCCTCCCCGTATGGATTTATTTCCACAGCTTTCTCCAGAGATTCAATTGTATCCTCAATTCTCCCGAGTTTTTCATAAACAATTCCAAGCATCAACCCGCATTCGTAGGTTCCCTTTACCTCAAACCCTTTCTTCAGTGCCTTTTCAGCCTCCTCCAATTTTTCCATCTTTGCATACACTCTGCCGAGGTTGAAAAGGGCCTGGTAATCCCTCGGTGCAAACTTCAGAATTTCCTCGTAGCATTTTGCTGCCTTCTCATAATTCTGGAGTTCTTCAAAGGCCTGGGCAAGGTAATAGTAGGAATTGTAGTGCCAGGGATTAATCTGGGTTGCAAGCTCAAGTGCTGCAGTAGCCTTATCCAGCTCTTTTGACTCCATCAAGGCCCTTCCCTTGTAGTACCATGCCTCAAAGTTTGCAGGATTTTTATCTATGGCTCGCTCAAAAACCTTAATTGCTTCCTCCAATTCACCTCGCAAAACCAAAATTCTTCCCATCAGCAAAAATACATCTGAGTCAGGATTGAGGGCAATTAATTTTTCAAGGATATGGCTTGCCTCTTCAACCTCTCCAAGCTCAAACTTGCCCTTTGCCACAAGATACTGTACCTTTAAGTTCTCCGGCGCCATCTCCATTGCTTTCTCCAGAAGTTCCAGCCCTTCCTCCCTCTTTCCTAACTCAATTAAGGTAAAACCGAGTTTTACATAGGCCTCTGGAAAACTGGAATTCTCTGCAATGCAGCTCTCAAACAATCGTTTTGCCTCTGTAAACTCTCGCTTTTCGAAGTAAGAGGAGCCGAGGATGTACTCAAGATACCACCGATGTTCCTGGCTCTCGCTGAAAGAAAGAGCCCGCTCAGATGCATAAATTGCAGCGTCAAACCTTTCAAGTTGAAATTCTATCTCTGCAAGAAGTTCCCAGGCTACCCAGTAATCAGGGGCATGTTCAACACAATTCTTCAGGAATTCCTCAGCCTCTCTGAGCCTTTGGTGCTTCAATGCAAGCTTTCCTGCAGCAAGATAAATTTCTGGATTTTCAGGGTTTATTTTCATACACTCCTTAAATGTGTTGAAGGCATCCTCGGTTTTCTCAAGTTCAGCAAGAATAGCTCCGCGCAAAAGCCATGCATTGACATTCTTTGAATTCAGCGAGATTGCACGATTAACTGTGTTCAAAGCCTCCTCAAATCTTTGCATTGCATATTCACATGAGGCCTTTGCAGAATAAGCTTCAAACATTTCCTCCCTTTCAAGCACCTGAGAGAACTGCTCAATCGCTGGAGCATACTCCCCTTTCTGGGCAAGTACCATCCCCAAATTGTATCTCGCAATAATGTAATCCGGGTTTAGCTCTATGGCCCGTGTATAGGATTCAACAGCTTCCTCTATTTTTCCTTTTCTGGCATAAATGTTACCGAGATTATTCCAGATTTCCTCAATGCCCGGATTATTTTCAACCAGTTTTTCAAGAATTTTCAGGGCCTCTTCATTTCTCCCTGTCTGGAGAAGTGCATTTGCCTTATTGTAGAGGGCTGCCACATTATCTGGTGATAGGCTCAGGGCTTCGTCGTAGCATCTTATTGCACTTTCAAAATCTCCACTTTCAAATCTCAGATTTCCCCTGTAAATCCAGGTATCTGGATTTGAAGGGTCAGCGCTCATCAAGAGTTCTTCAGCTTCTCGGGTCCCGCTCTTATACATTAACACATAGTCAGATTTTTTTTCCTCAGGTTCTCTAACCTCCCTCTTGTGATAAAGTGCTATGGATTTCACAGTCCTCGCAATCTCTTCTGCTCTTCTCATTACATCAACAAATGGCCTAGGTGGTTATAAATATAACTCCCTCGGCAAGAGTTCAGTGAAATGCTGCATAGGGGTACCTTTACGAGGGAGGAGAAATTATAAATAATCGGTGGGAGATTGGGTTTTACGGTTGGAGGAATTCCCATGCCAGATTTTAAGCTGGAGAAATACGCAGAGCAGGAAGCATCTGACTTTGAGGCATTCAGAAAGCATTTGGCGAGCGGAACTAAAATTTTTAACCCTAACGGGCGGGAGTTCTTTGAGGAAAAGTACCTACCAAGCAAGCTTCATCACAGAGATAATGAGATAACAAAGGTTCTCTCAGCGCTTCGCCCCTGTCTGGAGGGGGAGGCCCCGAATACACTGATGGTTTATGGCACGACAGGTACAGGAAAAACAGCGGTAATCAAATTTGTGGGGACAAATCTGGTGAAGGTTGGAGAGGAGGAAAAGAAGCCAATTTCCTTTGTTTACATCAACTGCTCCACAATGGATACTGCTTACGCCCTTTTCCAGCATCTCGGAAACTGTTTCTCTGACGGAGATAAATCAAGGATTCCAAGCACCGGCTGGCCATTCCAGGCCGTGCTTGATAAAACAAAAGAAAATCTCAACAGGGAGAAGAGAATAATCATTCTTGCCCTTGATGAAGTTGACAGGCTTGTGAAGAAAAGCGGTGATGACCCGCTCCACACCTTACTCACCCTTCAATCCGAATGCACAAATGCAAAGATTGGTTTCGTTGGAATTTCAAATGATCTGAGACTCTGCGAGAATTTAGACCAGCGGGTGAAAAGCAGGCTTGCAGGAGTTACCCTCACATTTAACCCCTACACAAGTGAGCAATTAAAGACAATTCTGGAAGACAGGGCAAAGCTGGCATTTATTGAGGGCACATACACAGAAAATGAGATTGCGCTCTGTGCTGCAATTGCAGCAAAGGATTTTGGTGATGCAAGAAGGGCTCTGAGAATCTTGAGAACGGCTGCCGAAATTTGCGAATTTGAGGGTGCAAAAAGAATTGAAGAGAAGCACATATACGCTGCGAAGCATACGATAGAGAAAGATGTAATAAAGGAGACAATCCAGCAACTTGGAGACCATGCAAAACTCACACTCCTTGCAATCTGCATTCTCACAATTCAGAAGGAAGAGTCAATTACCACAGGGTCAGTTTACAATAACTATGGAAATCTTGCAAAAACTCTCGGCGAAGACCCCTGCACTCCCAGGAGAATTACACAATTTCTCACAACCATGGATGAGCTCGGGCTTATTTCCGCATATGTCCAATCCTCTGGCAGAAAGGGAAGAACAACACAGGTAACACTCAACATTCCTCCTAGGGAAACTGTTGCCATTCTTCTGGATGATGAATTCCTCAGACCACTTGCAAAGAAATTACCAAAGATTTATGTCACAAAGACACTGGATGAGGTAGAGAGGTAGATGCTCAGCACAGAAGCCTGGCAACATTCTCATTTATTTTTGCTCCAATGCTTTCTGCAACTGGCCTGCATTTTGCCCTGAGGAGGTAAGCAATGGGCCGTATGCCTGTTTCTGATAGTGCTTCAAAGTTTGCCATTCCCTTGGCAATCACGAGTGTTGAGGACCGCAGTTTCGCTTCCAGCCCCTCGCCCATATCATGAACATTCACACCCACGGCAAATCCCTTCGTTGTAAGAACTTCATCAACTTTCTCATTGAGTTTAAGTTCCAGGACATCTTCCATTGTGGCATCTGAGAGCACAGGCACTCCTTTCACCACAAGCCCTATGTACTCTGGATTGAATTTTCTTATCTCATCTATAAGCAACCCATCAAGCACAATCTCTCCACAGTTATCAGTGAAATAAAGTATTCTTCCAGCAGGAATAAGGGATTTAATTTTTTCCGTGTGGTCTATTCCAAACCCTGATGAAACAATGCTCCAGAACTCAGTCCTCAAATGCTCAACATCCCTCAATCCACCTCTTATCCCGAAATCCAGAGTATTTGCAGCAATCGCACATAGGGTGAGAAATCTAAATCTGTCCTTCTCTCTTTCTGCTCTCTCAAGAATTGCGGGCACCATTTCTTTAACTGCCATGTTTGCGCTCTTCTTTAGCTCCTTATAGGGGTCAGGCCCCACCTTCCGATAGGCAGCAGCATGGACCTCGGTTGCCACCTCGCTGGAAACAGATTCTTTGGTTAGCAGCCTTCCAAGAATTTCACATGCTTCCGCCATCACCTCCAGCCCAAGCTCGGGATTCACAAGGTTTGTTTCGTAGAGCACCCTGCCAAGCAAACAGGGCACGCATTCTGCCCGTATCTTCATGGTGGCAAGTAAAGGAGGGAACCTAAAAAAGGTTTTAGATGGGCTCATAAAATCCTTAATAATACCCATTGCCTATCACCAAAACAATGCTCTACATCGGAATTGATGATACGGACTCTCGCAAAGGAATGTGCACAACCTACCTGTTAACAGAGGTCATCAGAATTGTGGAAAAACATGGTCTTTCGTTAATCGGGTATCCAAGGTTGGTGCGTCTAAACCCATCTGTGCCCTGGAAAACCAGGGGAAACGCGGCCCTCTCACTTGCAGCCGGGCTTGGTTTTGGCAAAAGCAGGGTTTGCGGATGGATTGAGAAAGAAATCAGAGCATGGGAGTGCGGAAGACCCGGGAATGTGGAGAGCGAAGAGGAAATCTTTGAAGAGGTTTCCAGGTTGATAGAGAAAAACGCGAGATTTGAGGACGAGAATACTAACCCTGGTGTCGTTCTTTTGAGGAAAAAACCCAGTTATAGATTTTACATTCGTGGTGTCAGAGAAATCCTCTCTATTGAGGAAGTAAAAAGAGAGCTCAAGAGGCTTGGGGGCAAATGGAGGGGCTACAAGAGTGGCCGTGGAATCATCGGCGCCTTTTGTAGTATCGCATGGAGACCCTTCCGGAGTACATTTGAAATTCTTGCCTATAGAAAGGAGGAAAACTGGGGAAAGCCAAGAGAGATAGATGAGGCCTCGGTCAAGGAGATGGATAGGAGATTCAGAACCACATTCAACAACTATGATTACGAAAACGCAAGAATTGCAATTGCACCCCATTCCCCCTGCCCGATTCTTTTCGGAATCCGCGCTACGGCTCCTGATGAGCTTGTTGAGGCGATGCATACAATAAGGGCTGGAGAGGAAGTTGGGAGATGGTGTATCTTCATTACAAATCAGGCAACGGATGACCACATCGTGAGAAAGAAAATCAGTGAGTGCAAACCCGGAAACTGTGTGCGCCTCCACGGAACTGTGGTTTCAAAGCCAGAAGTTATCAAGGGAGGGCATGTGGTATTCGCAATAGAAGACGGAACTGGAAAAATTGAGTGCACAATCTACGAGCCCTCAAAAACCCTCACAACCATTGGGAGAGAACTTCTTCCTGGCGACGAGATTGAGGTCTTCGGTGCAGTGCGAGAAACTCCGAGAACTGTAAATGTGGAAAAGCTCCACATTGTCAGGGCAGTCACCATTCAGAAGAAAGAGGCAAATCCAGAGTGCCCTTCCTGTGGGAAACGCATGAAATCCACGGGAAAGGATGCAGGTTTTGTATGTAAGAGGTGCCATACGAAGAAAAAGCGGGAGGAGGCAAGGTGGGTTTTGGTTGAGAGGAAACAACTTGAGGGATGGTATGAGCCCGCAGTTTGCAGCAGAAGACATCTCTCAATGCCACTAAAGTTACTTTTTGATTCTGGCCACTGATTAACTATTAAAAGTAGTTAACAGGCAAAACCTTATATACCTCTTATGTTTTACTATTAACTACAAAGAGGTGTTAAAATGGAGCCGAGAAAAAGAAAGGGCAGGATGGTAGCGGGTGTGGCGGGTGCAGTAATAGCAATGCTGGCAATCAGCATGCTCTTCTCTGTGCTGAGTGTGAGAATTGGAAGTGCGGATGATGTGGACACAGACCTTGCTCTGAACACAACAATGAGCGGGAGTTTGAGCGGTGCTGGTAAAAAGGACTATTACAAGATTGTTGTGAACAGCGGGACAAAGCTTGTTGTGAAAATTGACGGGCCAAACACTTCTGGTGTTGATTTTGACCTCTACATAAAGAAGGACGCAAAGCCAACAACCTCCAGCTATGATGCAAGGGGCTACACAAGTTCAAGTGATGAGCAGGTAACTGTTACCAACCCCTCTGGCACATACTATGTGATGGTCTATGCCTACAAGGGTTCTGGGAGTTACACAATCACAGCAACAGTTGAGGGCAGCAATGGAGGGAATGGTGGAGGCAATGGTGGTAACACAAACGAACCGGTTGAGCTGACAAGCGGAGTTGCAAAAACCGGCTCACTTGATGCAACAAACACAAAGGCATACTACAAAATTACAGTTAGCACTGGCACAGCACTCAAGGTTGTTTTGGATGGCCCGAATGGTGCTGACTTTGATTTGTATGTGAAGAAAGGGGCTTTGCCCACAACCTCAAGTTATGACGCAAGAGGCTATACAAATTCAGCGGATGAGCAGGTGAGCATAAGCAATCCAGCAGGCACATACTACATCATGGTGAACAGATACTCTGGCTCTGGCAGTTATACTATCACGGCAACTGTTGAAACCGGAAATAGTGGTGGAAATGGCGGAGGCAATGGTGGTAACACAAACGAGCCGGTTGAGCTGACAAGTGGAGTTGCAAAAACTGGCTCGCTTGATGCAACAAACACAAAGGCATACTACAAAATTACAGTTAGCACAGGCACAGCACTCAGGGTTGTGCTGGATGGTCCAAATGGTGCTGACTTTGATTTGTATGTGAAGAAGGGGGCTTTGCCCACAACCTCAAGTTATGATGCAAGGGGTTATACAAACTCAGCGGATGAGCAGGTGACCATAAGCAATCCTGCAGGCACATACTACATCATGGTGAATAGATACTCTGGCTCAGGGAGTTATACAATAACGGCAACAGTTGAGAGCGGAAGTGGCGGGAGCAATAATACCCTTGCAAAATGGACAATCATGATATATGAGTGCGTGGACGATGAGGGCGATGGCAACGGCACTGGTGGTCTTCGCTCTGCAAGACCAGACATTGAGAGCGTGGGCTCCCATTCAAGCGTGAACATTATCATGCTTGAGGACCTTTATGGGCCGAACAACTCAAAGGTGTGGAAGATAAACTATAGGAATTCCACACTTGTGAGAGACCTGGGGGAGGTAAGCACAGGGAGCAAGCAAACATTGATTGATTTCATAAACCTCTGCAAGAACCAGTTCCCTGCACAGAGGTATGCCTTAGTGCTGAGCGGCCACTCAGTAAGTGCACTCTGGGGCTTTGGTTATGATGATACTCCAAATGGGGGGCCAGCATATCTGAGCGTGAAGGACACCTATGAGGCCATTGTAAGCACAGGGGTTCACTTCAACCTCTTCGTTGCAAGCACCTGCGTCTGGGGCGATATTGAAATTATCTATCAGTTCAGAACTGTTGCAGACATCATGGTTGGCTCTCAAGAGGTTTCTTACGGATTCATACACAAAACTGGCTGGGCAAGCTTGCTCAAATCAAACCCAGATGCAACTGCCTATGAGATTGCAAAGAGGATGGTGGATGACTATTACTCCTATACTTGGTGGGATGACGGAGTAACAGCTGCTGTTTATGACCTTACAAAAGCTGCAACGCTGAAAGAGAAGGTTGCAATTTTCTCTGACAGGCTGAAGAATGCCTACAATACCTACAGAGAGGAAATCCAGAGTGCAAGGGCAGCCACAGAGCATATGGAGGGCACCGAGCATGTAAATCTCACAGGGTACATAGACCTCTATGATTTTGCAATGAAGGTGAAAGCGAAGGTGAATTCTACGGAGATTCAGAACGCAGCCCAGGCAGTAATGGACGCTGTGAGAGCAGTTACGCTGTATGAGAAACACAGCACTACCGGGAAAAACGCGAATGTACATGGTGTGAACATCTACTTCAAGACACCTTACAGTGGCGCTGGAAGAATAACCCCACAGATGTACGCCTCAATCCCAATATTCTTCATCCAGGAGACATCATGGGCAAGCTTTGTGCTCCTTGCTCAAAACTGAGGTGAGGAAAATGGAAAAGGGTAAAAGGAAAACAGCGGTTGGACTAATTTCTGTCCTGCTCTTTCTTTCCCTCTTCCTTCCAGTTTTGATTAACTGGCTCGGAAGTGCGGACGATGTGGACACAGACCTTGCTCTGAACACAACAATGAGCGGGAGTTTGAGCGGTGCCGGTAAAAAGGACTATTACAAGATTGTTGTGAACAGCGGGACAAAGCTTGTTGTGAAAATTGACGGGCCAAACACTTCTGGTATTGATTTTGACCTCTACATAAAGAAGGATGCAAAGCCAACAACCACAAGCTATGATGCAAGGGGCTATACAAGTTCAAGTGATGAGCAGGTAACTGTTACCAACCCCTCAGGCACATACTATGTGATGGTCTATGCCTACAAGGGTTCTGGGAGTTATACAATCACAGCAACAGTTGAGGGCAGCAATGGAGGGAATGGTGGAGGCAATGGTGGAGGAAACAACGAACCGGTTGAGCTGACAAGCGGAGTTGCAAAAACTGGCTCAC
Source organism: Thermoplasmata archaeon (assembly GCA_038896575.1). Lineage (GTDB taxonomy): Archaea > Thermoplasmatota > Thermoplasmata > Lutacidiplasmatales > SKW197 > SKW197. The sequence continues at coordinate 113 of JAWACX010000003.1, read as the reverse complement.
TTGATGCAACAAACACAAAGGCATACTACAAAATTACAGTTAGCACAGGCACAGCACTCAGGGTTGTGCTGGATGGCCCGAATGGTGCTGATTTTGACCTGTATGTGAAGAAA
>JAWACX010000002.1:0-26806 GCA_038896575.1 Thermoplasmata archaeon | reverse complement strand
GCCTCTTCTATCTCAATCATCTCCAGCATCCTCTCAATCTTTGGAATGTTGAGGGAATGTAACCATGTTTTACCTTTCTTTGTGAAAATATCCTTTTAATTCTGGCTTTATTCCCCTCCTCCCTAACTCCGCTCTGATTCTGCACATCCACCGTGTTCGTTCTCTTACGAGATTTATTCTTTCTCTACATAAGTTCCTAAGCGCCCTGATTTCTTTGGGTGGAATATAAGACTGTGGCAACAGATTTGCCCTTAACAGCTCAGCTGAGGTTCTCGGATCAATCCTATCAGTCTTTACTTTTGCATAGGCAATCGCTTTTGTTTTAAGTGGATTGGATAGCCTTACCTTGCAACCACACTCTTCTAACCATTGATAGACGGGTTCCCGAAAGCCAGTCGATTCTATTGCGATTTCTACAGGCTCTCCAAACGCACTGAAGAAAGAAACGAGTGCTTCTCTCTCTGTCTCTATTTTTCCGCACTTCACAACTTCCCCTGTTTCTGTCAGAACAATAGCCTGACAGAAACTTTTGTGGACATCTAGTCCTCCATAGAGCATCTTTTCACCACCACATCCTGCATTGACGGGTGGCTTATCATGTTATCAACATATATTTTCCTCCTCATCGGTGTATTATTAATAGTAAAATGGAGTAAGAGAAAATGAGAGCGGTATGGGAGAATAGCACGTATTACTGCTGGTGCAGGAATTATTACCACGAACTAAACCGCACAGATGCAAGCAAGGCAGAGAACTGGACCCGGAAAGCGTTTAACCCATTCGTTGTTTGCAACCTCCCGCCGATGATAACCTCGTTTTCTCCTGAGGCCCATCACGAGTGGGGCTGGGCTCTCTCCAGAAAACACTATATCTCAAAAGCCAGTATAATTTGCGCACACCACGGCTCACACCATAATCCCTATATACTCTTCGCAGTATTGTATTACAGGGATAGGTATGCCGTTCCAGTTGAATATTGAAAATTTAATGCATGGCACAGAACTCGTGAAGAGAGGGTTTGCAAGGATGCAGAAGGGTGGAGTGATAATGGATGTGACAAATGCAGAGCAGGCCAGAATTGCAGAGGAAGCAGGTGCAGTTGCAGTTATGGCTCTTGAGCGGGTGCCCGCAGACATCAGGGCAGAGGGTGGTGTTGCCAGAATGGCGGATGTGACAAAAATTCAGGAAATCATGGATGCGGTGAGCATCCCTGTGATGGCGAAGTGCAGGATTGGCCATATTGCTGAGGCAAAGGCACTTGAGGCAATTGGGGTTGATATGATTGATGAATCCGAGGTGCTTACTCCTGCAGACCCTTTTTACCATGTGGACAAGCGAAAATTCACTGTGCCATTTGTGTGCGGGTGCAGAAATCTTGGTGAGGCTGTGCGGCGAATCTGGGAAGGGGCTGCAATGATTCGCACAAAGGGAGAGGCAGGCACAGGGAATGTGATTGAAGCTGTAAGGCATCAGAGAATGGTGATGGGTGCAATCAAAAAACTTGCAACACTGGATGAGAACGAGATTAGAAAGCTTGCAGTTAGTTATGCCCAAAGCTATGTTAAAGCTGCACTTGAGTTTTTCCCAGACCAAAAGATTGAGGAGAACACTCCTGTATTTTATGAGAATACCTATGGTGAAGTGGTCCAGGGAATTTTTGAGATTCTGAAGGAAATAAAGAAAATCCAGCGTCTGCCTGTTGTGAATTTTGCAGCAGGTGGAATTGCAACCCCTGCAGATGCAGCACTGATGATGATGCTCGGCTCTGATGGTGTTTTTGTCGGTTCAGGTATCTTCAAGTCAGAGAATCCTGCAAAGAGGGCAAGGGCAATTGTAGAAGCAGTAACCAATTTTGATGACCCGGGTGTGATTGCCCAGAATTCAAGGGCACTGGGAGAGGCGATGAAGGGAATAGACATCAATGCCTTGCCAGAAGAAAAAAGATTGCAGGAAAGGGGCTGGTAGTTAGAGGGGCACTGTCACATCCTGTGGCACATAGACCCAGTATCCCTTGCCCGGAACCAGCACTGTGCTCGGCGTGAGTGTGTATGGCATACCAGCATCTATGGTCTCAATTGTTGAGCCCTGGGGCAGAAGTGCAAGTAGCTCCCCTGCAGTAATGCTCTTGTTGAGGTTAATTCCAACCATGTTCCAGCCCTGCTTCAGATAAAGTGTTGTGTTTGCAGTAATCTGGAATTCTGAGAGGGTGATGGCACAGCTCATCGTGGCATTGATTGCAATTGCCATCGTTGAGTTTATTGTCGTGAGCGTGTTTGCAGATTGCCAGGGTACATACTTGAGCCATTTGTTGGTTGCTGGTGAGAAATACCATACAATGTTGTATTTGCCATTTATCTGGGCAAGAATCTCTGAAAGCTCCTTCTCACCTGATACCGGGAGAGAGATGAAGTTGAGGCCTTTCTTCAGCTGCACAGTGAAGATGGTTGTATCCACAAAGAATATTGTTGTTTTCTGATTGTTTGCGGCAACCTCATCTACCGAGGCGTGCACGGTTGCAATCACCTTATAACCCAGACCTTTCATGAAAGCCATTGTGAATCCTTGTGTGATTGAGGAGCCAGGTGCAATGGATGGTAATGTGAAATTCCTTGTTTCAATGTAATTTTCTGGGTCCATTGTGACTACAACAACTGAGATGTCGTCAATATACCAACCGTCCTTGACAACAGAGTAATCTGTGTAGAGGCGGAATCTGAGTTTGATGTTCTGGCCCTTGAACGGTGCCAGATCTATGGTTACAGGAATCCATGCACTTGAATTGTTTCCTGTGTATCTCGCAAGTTGTTGCCAGGTGCTCCCATCCGTGCTCACCTCCACATACCCGAAGTCATAGTTATTCTCAAGGTCATACTTGTGCCAGAAACTCAGCGTTGCAATTTCTGCATTTGCAGGAATCAAAATGAAGGAGTTGTAGGTTGCAGAGATGTTTGTATTGTTCTGGTAGTTTCCAGATGGAGAATCTGTGAGTGCGTAACTGCCTGTATGTGCTGTTGTTGTGAGTCCCCAGGGTGATTGGAGCGTCCAGTTTGCAGTGCCGCCTTCAAATGTTTCGTTAAGAAGTTCCTCCCTGCTGTAGGTAAATGAGTAAATCTCAAATGAAAGCAGTGCAGTGCCAGAGGGCTGCATTCCGCAATTTCTCACCACCGCGGAAACCTCTCCAATTCCCGCAGGCTGCAGGCTTCCGTTTTGGGGCAGGAGGTCGGCAATACCAAGGTCATGCTGGACATTCAGCCACGCAAGAATTCTCCGCATTATCTCATTCTTGTTGGTAGCCGTATCACTTCCCTCAAAGTATTCGCATCCGAGATAGTACACCTTGTAAATGCCAGTATCAACTCTGAGGGCCGCACCTTTTGTGGACCCATGGTAGTAGAATGAGAGTGTGGCAGAAGAATCCGCAGGGGCAATTACCTCAGGATAGCTTCCAGTGATAGGAATGTTAACAAATCCATCGGAAACAGGGTCACCAGGAATTCCATCCAGGTAATCTATGTTGGAATCGTCTGAAATATATGTGGCATGGAGATAGTTCCGATAGAACCCATCCGAATCACTGGCAATATCATACCCTATATCCTCGCCGCTGATAAAGAGCCTGCCTCCAGTGTCAAGAAAAGCTGCAAGCGCAGTTTTTTCGCTGCTGCTGAGAGTAGTAGAGCCCTTGCAAATCCAGAGCACTGTCTGATAGTTTGTAAGGATTGAAATTGCATTAGCTGAAGTTGCAGTGTCGTAGATGAGTCCGAGGGAGTTAAGTATTGTGGTGTAATAACTGAGATAACTTCCAGAGGTGTCATCAACAAGGAGCAGGGGTGGTTTTACCTGGGTCTGGGTGAGTACAGAGCGAACTTTTGAGCTGTTGCCCAGGGAAACTCCTACAACAGTAATGTTTGCAATTTCAAGTGGCTGGGCAGTTGCAGGTGCAGTCACTGTGAGATTTACAACCCTGGCTTCTCCGGGCTGTAAGGTCACATTGTAAACATAGACATCCTGGAGAACCTTAAACTGGAACAACTGGTATGGTGCATAGAGAGGCAGGAGCCCACTCCTATTCACATTTCTCGCTTCAATGTAGTAATACACTGTGGTGCCAAGTGGCTGTGCAGGTATTGTTGCAGTGTAGTTCCTGCCATCTGTCGTGCTCATCTGGATTTCGTTGAAATTGCCTGTTGTCTTCCAGTAAAGTTTGACAGAGGTGAGCGTGAGATTTGAGGTTATTGTTGCATTAACCGTGTAACCGTTAACAGTGTCAGATGTGTTCTGGAGCGGTGTGTGCTGGATTGCTGGAGCTTCAAAGTATAGGTCACTTGCTCTCCAGATTGCATAAAGTGCACCTTCAAGGTTTGCCTGGCAAATTTGAGTTATGGCAGAGGCAGGTGGCTGGAAACTTGTGCCAAGTTCAATTGTGAACGGGAAGGTTGGAGTGCCCCAGACATACTTTGAATACCCATAGGTCCAGTCATCAGTGTCTCCTGTTGTGAGATAGGCATCACCACTCTGCATCGGGTCATAGGTCCCACTGCCCGATTGAGAGGTTATTCTTGAAGCAATCTCCTGGGCAATCTTTTTCTGATAGGTTACATCAGGTGTGGTTACCACAGGGCTGCCGCCATGCTCCGGGGAGTAGGCATAACCCCAGGGATAGTAGACAACCTCTCCATAGCTATGATAGGATATAGAGATTGCAAGCTGGTTGTTTTGATCATGCAAGCTGATTACAAAGTCCCTTATTGCCTGTGTCTCTGGCTCTGAGAATGGAGATGGGCCGCAATAGGTCTCACTTGAAGTTGTGTGGCTAGCACCTGCACCACCCCAGGCACCATCCGGGTCTCCATTCTGGGAGCCATTGTAATTGCGGTTGAGGTCAACGCCATAGGTGCCATCTCCATTGTTTCGCCTGTTCTTTCTCCAGTCATTTCCTGCCTGGGAGTACTCCAGTCCATCAGGGTTAACAACCGGGATAATGTAAATCTCCCTGTTGTTTACCAGGTATGTGGCCCTCGGGTCAATGTTGTAGTTATCCACAAGATACTGGGCAAGGTAAAGTGGAACCTCTGCAGAAATCCACTCTCTGGCATGGTGCAAACCATAGAATGCAATGTCTGGTTCATCGGTCTCATTCACATTCACATTGTCAGAAATCTTGAGACACCAGAGATTTCGGCCTTCCCAGCTTGTGCCAATGCTCCAGAGTTTGGCAATTGAAGAATGATTTGCAGCAATTCCCTGAAGAATGGAGGTTATCTCGGCGTAGGTATGATAGCCGTTAACTGGCCTCAGCCTTTGCCTCTCAACAATCTTGTTATCATTGAAGTTCGCACTCCAGTTTGTGGGATTGTTTATTGTGAGCTGGATTGTGTCTGCAATTGTACCAGTGTTCTTTACGGTGATGGGATAAATATGGGAGCCACCCGCAACCACAAAACTTGTGTTCTGGGTGCAGGTAAGCTCAAAGTTGTAACCCTGAACAGTTACTGCAACACTGCCTGTATTGTTGAAATCTGTAAGCTCAGGAATAACATGGAACGGGTCTGCAACAACATGGATTGTTCTCACACCAGCATAACCTGTGGTGTCAAACTGAGTGGTTGCCACCTTGCTTGTACCCGCGGCTATGTCTCCAACATTCACAACAGCAAATGGAGTTCCAGAAACGGTATCAAGATAGAACCCAACATCCACATTGTTTGCACTCCAGTTTATGCCCACATTCGCAATTGTAGCCTGAATTGAAATTATCTGCCCTTCTGTTGGGTTAGAATCTGAAACTGAGATAGAGGAGACAGTGAGGTCTGGAAGATTGGGATCAATGGCCACAGTCACATTCACAGAGGCAAACAGGGAGTAGTCCTTGCCATCATAACTTCTTGCGAAAATTCTATGTACGCCTGGCTCAAGTTTGCTTGCATCAAATGTGTAACTCCAGGATGTGGTGCCTGTCGCGTTCTCCCAGTCTTCCCTGTCTATTTTAACCTGCACATACTGCACAGTGCCACCGTCACCACTATCGTCAGCAGTCCCTGTTACCGTGGCCAAACCAGTCTGATAAACCACTCCTCCCTCTGCAGGTGAGGTTATTGTGACATGCGGTTCCACATTTGGCACATTCGTGCCTGCTATGAACGCATTGATAAACTCATCCCAGGATGTTTCTCTTGGATACATCAAAGTGTCAAATTCACTGTTGTAGGATGTGGGGATGTAGCATTTCACTCCATGGGCATTCGGTGTGTAGGAGTTGTGCCCTTCCCACATAACTGCCTTTGATGGATTTGGAGTGAGTGCATCTCTCAGAGCAACTGCTGCAGCGTAAATTTCAGGGTCGCTTGACTCTGGAATCTGGCCTATGAGCAGGTCCACAAAATGGTAGAAGTCCCTGTCAAATCCATAGCCATAACCTGCTTGGAATGCCTGGGCATTGCTCCTTGCATACTCTATCTGGGTTCTGAAATCGCCAGCACGGTGTCTCAACTTCTGGGCGAGATTATTTGCAAGCGGAACAACCTCATAATCAAAAAGTGTGTTGTTGATGACACTTAAAGTATCCAGCTGGCTGCTCGCATATTCCCGCACATACTCATCCCAGGCATGATACGCAAACTCAACAGCAGTCATGTTCGGGTAGTTCTTTGGCCACAGGAATGTCTTGTCATATGGCCAGCCATCACCCGCAATGCTATCCTCAGAATTTATTGTGTAATTTGTAAACGCCTTTGCCTGGTATGTCACAGCTTCAGAAGCCATTAAACACTCATCTCCTGTCCAGATGTCCCAGAGCACCCTCCTGCCTGTAAGATTCCTTAGAATATCAAGTTCCTGACGGAACTCTGCCATCTCCTGATTGTCCCCGTTTGTGTCGTCCCAGCACTGGCCTGTCCATGAGCCCCCATGGTTCCAGAAATCAAAGAAGGTGTATTTGGCAGGGAAATTTTCAAAAACAAATTTTGCGAAATCCACAACCGTGCTTACAGCACCCATGTTCAACTCGTTCCCCCAGGAACTGTTAACCTGGCTCAGAGGAATCGTGGGCGAGGTAATTGTGCCCGTATTGCTGTCCTGCTCTATGTAATACAAACAGGAGTCACCATTGCTGGCTCCATCAAAAAGCACCACAATGTTCATCCAGTCCTGCGAGCCCACAGTTTCCATCTCGTTTATATCCTCTCTACCATAACTTTCAAGGTTGTTATCGCCATCAAGAAACACGACAAGCGTCCAGTTCTTCATTGGTAGTGGTAATGGAGGCACAGGCCTTGGATTCTCCTGGGTGCGGGGTTTCATTATGCTCCTGCAGGTGACCGCTCCATTATCTATTCTTCCCTCTGCCTTCAGAATTCTGTCGCCCTTATCCTCCTGCCAGGAAATACAGAGTCCGTTCCGGGTAAAGAAAGAAAGGTCGGTGGGCAAAAATTCACTTTCCCAGTACCTTATCTCCTCCCATCTTACCTTATCCTTGCTCTGGAAGATATGCACTCCTTTGCCACATCCATTTTTCCCGCTCACAGCAAGATAGAAAAATCCATTGTAAAATGCCAGGGAAACATTTCTTCCCTGAATTCCAAGTGGGAAATGCAAAGGTTGGTTCTCATCCCTGAGGACTGTAATCCAGACCTCTCCAAGGGAACCAATTGTTGCACCCACAATCTCTCCATTGGCTGAAAGCACTGCAGGTCTTGAATAACCCAGGAACACTGGCTCCGAGAATTGTTTTCCTTCAAGCCATGCTATGTATGACTTAATTGCCCTGGTTGTTCCATCCTCCCAGACAAAACAGAGCCTTTCCTGACCACCTACAGGCACAAGGGAGATTGGATTCTTTGCAGGGTAATAGGAAAACACTCCCTCCCCTATCTGGTATCTTATCTTTCCATCCTTCAGCCACATCTGCACCTTTACTCCATCTGCGTTCCAGACCAGGATGTCCTTAGGCTCATAACCTGCCGAAACAAATATGTGGTCGTTACCTGCACTCAGTTGAGAAATTGGCAGCAGCATTCCGCACAGCACCAAACACACAATTGTTCTACTAACTCGCTTCATGAAAGGGTTATTGCATTCTTCCTATATATTCTTATCCCTTATCTCGGGAAAAGGTAAACATGGAACAAAATCGTGAGCAGCATTGCTAGCATTGTCTGGAGCACCGCTACAATCGCACCTGGCTTCAACCACTCCCAGAATGTAATTGTTAAATTTCTCTCCTTCTGCACCTTATCCACAGCAATCACATTTGCAGAGCTGCCAATGATTGTGAGGTTGCCCATGTAGCATGAACCAAACAGGATTGCCCACCACAGTGGAAATGTATCAATAGGAAGAGTTCCAACTACACTTGAAAGTGTAGCAACTGCGAGCACGTTATCCATAACTGCAGAAAGTAATCCAGACAACCAAACGAAAACAACAATGCTTTTGGTGGCATCTCTACCAGTTACATTGATTATCGCCTCACCAATTTTCCCAGTAATGTTTGTGTATGCCAATGCACCGACTGAGGCAAAGAAAAATATGAAGAAGACGAGGGTAGGCCATTCTATTCGGCGTTCAATCACCTCTATGGATTTTCCTTTCCAAGAAATTAAGGATATGGCAGCTGCAAAAATAGGCACTCCCAGAAGGAGTGTGTTCGGTTGGAGGTGCAAAAAGTCCTCAAGTGGGTGATGAAGCACCAATCCTAAAATTGTGAGAAGAAAAACACCGAGAGGAGTCCACATTTCTCTATGGACCAGAAATTCTTTGTAGAGAGGAGTAGCTCTCTTGAGTTTTTTCTTTGTTAGGTAGTCTAGCGTCATCTTCCTATCTAGTTCTTTAAGCTCTTTGCGATAATATGTAAGAAGGAGCCCTATGGTGATAGAGAGGACAATCAGGCCTGTGGGAAGAGACCATCTCAAGAAATCGATAAAACTTAGGTTTCCTTCAAATGCAATCATTACACCTACAGGGTTTCCGACGACCGTGAATGTGCTCCCCACATTTGTGGCAAAAACCACTGAAAGTATATAAGGTACTGGGGACACATCATATTTTTTTGTTACCTTAAGAACCATTGTCGTCATAAACAGAATTGAGGTTACTTCATCAACCACAGCCGCAGAGAGTGCAGAGAGAAGTAACACTCCTACAAAGAACATTTTTGCGCTTTTCCCAAATTTGCTCAAAAAGAGTGAGAGCACAACTTCAAAGAAACCCTTCTCCTCCAGGAAAGCCACAACAATCATCATCCCAATGAGAAAGGCAATCACATTGAATTTTGCATACTTTATGAACGCATCAATACTCATTATGTTCAGAAAAAACATGATGCCAATTGTTAAGAGGAGAATTGGAATTCGGTGCTGCCAGAAAATCACTATGCTTGCAAGCATTGTGAAAAAGAGAATGAAAGTGATGCCCATCACTGGATTCTCTGGTGTCAGGAATTTGAAGTAAACTGAGAGAATTGTCACTATTATGAGGATGTCCGCGAACGCAATGAGTTTCAGATGTTCAATGCTGCGATGCATCAACTCAGGAGGATAGGGTAGGCTTATAAGAGGGTTTTGTTATTTCAGGGGTGTAGAGAGTTGCAATGACTGGCAACCTTTAGCGCAAAATTAGCCGGTAATTTATTCCGTACCTTCCTTCAAACGGAAAGTTTTATGCGGGAGGATGAGGTTTACCTTGTGATGGAGACGCTGGAGAACTCAGGGTGCTGGATAAATCCCGTGAGAATTACTTGCATTTCAGAATATTTTGATGTGGTGCGCTTCCATAAACTCCTGCTCCATAATTGCTCGGAAAAAGAAAAAATATAGGGATTGTTTTTATTGTTATGGTATGAAAGCTTGGAATTCCCGTGTGGGTTACACTGAGCGAATGGTGAAGAGAAAAAACCAGAGACAATTGCAAAGGACTGGAGATAAGAAGACAGTTGCGAGGATTTTGGGAGTTTTGTTGCTCACAGGACTTTTGCTAGGTGGAGTTGCCAGGGTGAACTGTAAGAGCACTGAATTAACCAGGATTGATGGGAATGAGAATGGAAAACCGCACTGGGAGAGGGAAAACATCCTTCCTGTGCACCCGGACGCGGAAATTGAGAATGGTAAAATGGACAAGATTCCACATATTCCCATCCACATAAACGGAGATGCTGATTTTTCAGCTCAGGCAGCAAACGAAGGTTGGTCCGGGGATGGCACAGCAGAGAATCCTTACTTAATTGAAGGATATGAGATAGATGGAGGTGGAGGATATTTTTGTATCTGGATAGAAAATACCACGGTACATTTTCAGATAAAAAATTGTTATCTGTGGAATGCCACGGATTATATATCTTCTCATTACCCCAGCGGTATCCTCCTGACAAATGTCACAAATGCGAAAATAATAGGTAACATGATTAACAGCACCGATGAAATTGCTATGGTAAATGGAATCTCTCTTTTTAACTGCAATCACATAGAAATTTCCTCGAACACAATCTCCAACCACTCAACTGCAGGTGTTTTCATAACATTTTCCAGTGATGTGGTGATAGAGAACAATTATCTGGAATCACTGTTGAGTTACGGCGTATTTTGTGAGGCCTCAGATAACATAACAGTAAACCTCAATAAATTTCGTTTTTGCGGAGATGGAGATGTCTGGCTCCAAAACACAACAAAAAGCACAATATCCCGCAACAAAATGGAGCATTGTTACGATACAAGCATTCACATGGAAAATGCCTCTGAAAATTACATTTTCAGTAATTTAATTTCAAACAGTTCTTTTGGTTTATACATATTTTATTCTAACTTAAATAAAGTAGAGGGAAATGTTGTTTATGATTGCACTGCAGGGATTGTGGTAAAGAATTCTTCAGAAAATGAGGTTGTGGGTAACAATGTGTACAATTCCATACAAATGTCGATTTACCTCATCTACTCTGGGAAGATATATGTTGGAGGAAACACTCTCACACAGAATGGATGGGATGGAATTACTGCAAAAGGTTCAACCAATTGCATCTTGGCTCACAATAACATTTCCAAAAATCTTGAACTAGGGATTTGTGTAACTGAAAGCAATGACCTTAACATCTCCTCAAACAATATTTCTGGAAATGGAGAGGGAGGCATCCTACTCTATTTTTCCGAAGATATTCATCTCTTCGGTAACAACATATCCATGCATCCAAATGCCTACGGTCTGTGCATAAGTCTATCTCAATCCAATGAGGTCATGGAAAGTAATTTTACAGGAAACAGGATTGGAATCTTCATTTCATGCTCGGATAAAAATCTCATTTCCCGGAACAATATCTCGGACAATCTCTACGGAATTTCCATTCTCTCTTCTAATTTCAACATGCTCACGCTAAATTTTGTAGGAAATAACACATACTATGGTGTCAGTGTGGACATGTATGACGAGGAAACCCCTTCAATGTACAATGTGATAACCAGGAATATATTCTGGCAGAATAATTTGGGAACAAGGGGAGTTTTGGGCAACAGTCAGGCTTATGACAACTGCAGCAACAATTCCTGGTATGATGCAGATGCAAAAGAAGGCAACTACTGGAGTAACTGGGATGGGAACGGCTGGGGCTCTGCGAATGCCTATCCAATTGATGGTGGCACGGCAAGCGACTGGTATCCTCTTGGAAGCCCTGTAAGTGAACTCCAGGGCCTGCCACTCTACCTCCTGGCAATTACCTGTTTTGGGTTCTTTGTAAGAGCCAGAAAAAAACACTTTTAATTTTTTATTCTCTGTCCCACCTATTGTTCACGAATAAGCTCCTCAATTAAATTCACCAGCCCTCCAATCATTGCCTCCCACATCTCTTTTCCTTTCTCCTTGCTTGCCCTCTCCGGATTCCCCAGCACCCCATTGCTTGAGACAGCGTCCATAAACGGGAAATAATGGGCTTTTTCTGAAGCACTGAATTCAAGGAATTTTGAGGGGAATTTTATCTTTCCTTCCTTTGCCTTTTCAAGCTGCACAAGGGCTTTGCGATTGTAAAGCGAGGTGGAGGTTTCGTATTCACCAGCATGCACATCATTCCTGCCTTTAAACAGGCGTTTTCTTGTGGTCTCCGCAAGCCCTCCATTGTCCAGCACAAACAAAACATCCTCAAACTGGTAGCTCAGCTTCTGGAGTGCACAGCAGAGCGCGTGAGCATTGCCTCCATGCCCATTAACCACCACAATTTTTTTCGCACCATGGTTTACAAGTGAAGTGCAGATGTCAGCAATGAGGGAAATGAGAGTTTCAGGCTGAACTGTTATCGTGCCCTTGTAATGCATGTGATGGAGCGAGACACCGTAATAAACTGGAGGCAGTACAACAGGCTTTGGCTCCCTGCACCGCTTTGCCGCTTCAATGCAGAGATAATTTGCATCAAAAGCATCAGTATCCAGGGGTAAATGGGGTCCATGCTGCTCAACGCTTCCAACTGGCAAAAGAAAAACTGTTTTTGGATTGAACTTCTCACTTGCCTCCTCCCTTGTCATCTCCCCCAGCAGAATCTTCATCTTCCTCCTCCTCAGCACCATCCTCAAGTTTTTCAGCAATTTTCAACCACTCTTCCATCGCCTCTTCATTTCCCTTCTCACTATAAATCTCCGCAATTCTCCTGCAGATTGCAGCAGCCTCATCTGGCAATCTGTCCTTCATCTTTTCGCAACCCTCCTTCAGACACTCAATTCCCTTCTCAGTTTCTCCTTTTTTAAGGTAGGCATCACACATGAGGTTGTAAGCAATAAAGAGGAGGTCTCCGTCACCATTGTCCACAGTGTCAAATCTTTCCCAGCACCCAACAAACTTTTTCAACTTTTCAATTGTTTCATTCTCCCTTCCCTTCCTCAGATCAATCTCGGCATCCAGTATTGCAAACTCAAACAGTGGGTGTAAAAATGTTGTGTCCTTACAAAGGTGCACCCCAGCCCTGAGAGCCTTCTCTGCCTTTGCAATGTTTCCAGCGCGCAGGTATGAGTCGCTCAAATTCGCATATGTTTTTGCAAGCATCAGTTTTCTCCCCATCTCCTTTTCAATCTCAAGCCTTTTCTCATAACATTCGATTGCAGTGTTCCAGCGTTCAGATTCAAAAGCAATGGCTCCGAGCTTCGCCAGCGCATCTGAAATCATCCCGGCATCCTCTCTTTCCCTGGCAAAGGCCAGGTATTCCCTGCCCCATTTAAGTGCATCCTCAAATTTCCCTATGCTTCCATCTAGTTCTATCAATTCCAGATAACACTTTTTTACCATTCCCCAGAGCTTCTTTTCTCTGCCCAGGGCAATTGCTTCACGCAAGATGCCTTCCCTCCACTTTACCTCCTCCAGAGATATCTCTCCACTCCACTCGCTGAGCAGCCCTGAAAATATAAAAGCCTCCAGAACCTCAAGCATCAAAGAATGTACCAACTCACTGGGGTCCTTCTGTGCTTCAATATTTGGTGGTCCCTCAAGATTTGTCTGTCTGTACAGTGCCTTCAGCTCCTCTTCCTTCCTTCCTCTCTCTTCTTCTTTCCCTGCCTCCCGTAAATCCTCAATTTCAGATTGAAGCAGTTTACAGTGGACCATTGCCTCTAGCCGCTCAATTACCATTTTCTCTGCCTCCATTTTTCCTTCAGCGCAAAAATCTGGCTCGGTTTGAAAATCCCGAAAGCAGTAATGAATCCTGTAACATACCTTGCAGGTGTGACATCAAACGCAGGGTTGAGTGCCTTGCTGTTTTCTGGCGTTATTCGCTCCTTGCCCACAAAATGCACCTCTTCCTCGCTCCTTTGCTCCACCTTTATCTGGCTTCCAGTTTTTAGGTTAAAATCAAAGGTGCTCAGCGGTGCAGCCACATAAAATGGGATTCCATTTTCCTTTGCTACAACTGCTTTTTCATAAGTCCCGATTTTATTTGCAAAATCCCCGTTTGCGGTAATTCTATCCGCACCGGTTAGCACAAGGTCAACCTCTCCATTTGCCATGTAATAGCCAGCGGCGTTGTCTGCAATCACAGCATGCTCAATTCCTTCATTTCCAAGTTCCCAGGCTGTAAGTTTTGCCCCCTGCAATCTCGGCCTTGTCTCATCCACGAACACAAAAAAATTTTTTCCTTTCCGTCTCGCCATTCTCAGCGGCGCAAGTGCGGTTCCCCAGTCAACGGTAGCAAGGGCACCGGCATTACAGTGGGTGAGCACCTTTGCACCCTCAAACACAAGTTTTTCCCCGTTCTCTCCAATTCTTTTGCATTCCTCAATAATCCTCGCACAGTAATCTGCAGCCACTTTTTTTGGGTCTTTTCCGCTCTCGATTTCAGCAACGCAGAAATCCACAGCATAAAAAAGGTCGTGGGCAGTTGGTCTCTGGCTCTTGATTTTCTCCGCTACTTCTCTCAGGTCTCTACCCTGCATTTTTGCCTGGGCAATTCCAAAAGCTGCAGCCACACCGATTGCAGGTGCCCCTCTTACAACCATCTCCTTGATTCCAAAGCACAGTTCCTCTGGTGTCCTCGCCCTGAAGAATTCAAGTTTTTCCGGTAGATGCCTCTGGTCAATCATCACAATCTCAGATTCTTCCATCCAGATAGAATTTAGTTCCTTCACCTCAGTGCCCACTCTGACAAGCATGCCCTTCCTTCACCTGTAAAACACCTTTGTTAGCGCTATCCAGTCCTCACTTACCTTCCTGTTTTTTGCAACTGCGTCTTCAAGCTTCACCTCCACAATCTGGTTTCCTCGAAGCGAAGCCATCATCCCGAATTTTCCTTCATGGACCATCTCCACAGCCTTGACACCGAGCCGCAAAGCAAGCATCCTGTCAAACAATGTTGGCGGGCCTCCTCGCTGAATGTGACCAATGACTGCATACCTTGTCTCAAAACCTGTGTTTTTCTCAATCTGCGAGGCAATGTAAGCACCAACACCTTTCTCCTTCAGCAACTCATGTCCAAATCCATCTGCCTTTGCCTCCGCACCTTTCATGCCTGGAATCTCAATTCCCTCTGAAACCACCACGAGGGCATACCCCTTTCTTGCATACTTCGCCATCAGCACCTGACACATTTTTTCCAGGTCAACCTTTTCCTCTGGAATTAAAATGTAGTCTGCGCCCCCAGCCAGCCCTGTGAAAAGTGCGACCCAGCCTGCATGCCTCCCCATTACCTCAAGCACCATGACCCTGCCATGGGACTTTGCTGTGTCCCTCAGTTTTTCCAGGGCATCAACGGCAATGGTTACAGAAGTGTCAAACCCGAATGTATAGTCTGTTTCAGAAATGTCATTGTCCATTGTTTTTGGAACCCCTACAACTGGAAAACCCTCCTTTGTTAGTTTCAATGCAGCGGTTAGCGTGTCATCACCACCAATTGCCACCAGTGCCTCTAGCCCCATCTTTTTTATGTTCTCCAGCATCTTTTTCTTATCTTCCTCTTTTTTGAAGGGGTTTGTCCTTGTGCTTCCAAGAATTGTCCCACCCTTACCCATGATTTCATCCACATCCTCCAGTTTTAGCGGCACCGAGATTCCTTCAACCAGTCCGAGCCATCCCTTCTTGATTCCAATCACTTCATCGCCATACTCTGATGCCTTGAACACCACACCCCTGATTGCAGGGTTCAAACCAGGGCAATCTCCTCCACCTGTTAGAACGCCTATCCTCATGGTCTCACATAAACAGGGATATTTGGTGAGGTAATAAATTTTTTGGGAAGTTTAAAATAGAATGAAAAAATCTCGGTGCTGGTGGTAGTATGATGGACAAGAAGCTGAGGAAGAAAATCCTGAGCAGGCCAGTGGAAATGATAGACCTTGAAAGGAGTAAAACTGTGCTTGAGCTTGTGGAGGCATACAAAAATGCTTCAATTCAGGCAAGGAACATTGGCAAATGCATGGAAGTTTATGAAAACATGCTTCTTGATAAAGACAGGCCGACTGTAATAATGGGCTTAAGCGGTGCTTTGATTGCTGGTGGTCTGCGGAAGGTAATTGCAGACATGATAAAATACGGTATTGTGGATGTTTTGGTATCCACGGGTGCAATTCTCTACCAGGATATTTATCAGGCAAGAGGTTACAAACACTATGTTGGCTCTCCTGACATGGACGACACAAAACTCAGGGACCTCTACATTGACAGAATTTATGACACACTTGTGGATGAACTCAAATTTGAAGAGACGGACAACTACATTGGAAAAATTACAGAGCGGCTTGAACCAAGAGGCTACTCCAGCAGGGAATATCTTGAGTTTCTGGCAGGAGAAATTGAGGATGAGAATTCAATTCTCTACAATGCAAAAAAATACGGAGTGCCTGTTTTCTCCCCGGCAATAAATGATTCCTCAATAGGCATAGGGCTTACCATTTACTACCACAAGCACAGAGATAAACCCCATGCCTACATCCACTCAATCAGGGATAACTACGAACTCACCCAGATAATACTAAAATCCAAAAAGACAGGCGCAATCTACATTGGCGGCGGTGTGCCAAAGAACTGGATAAACGATGCAGAGGTTATGGCGAGCTATGTGTTCAATCCAAAGATTCAGGGTCACACCTACGCCTTCCAGATAACTACAGCAACACCAATAGATGGTGGTTTGAGTGGAAGCACGCTCCATGAGGCCCAGTCCTGGGGTAAAATTTCCAAGAAGGCAACGAAGGCAACAGCCTATGTGGAAACAACTGTTGCGTTGCCTCTCATTGTAGGGGCGATACTTGAAAAGGGTATCTGGAAGGGACGGCCAAGGCTAAGATTTGTCTGGAAAGGCGACATCCTGGAAAGAATTGAGAGCGCATTCCATTGAAAAAACACACTTCACTTCTCCTTTTTCTGGTGTGGCTTCTTTAACTCCTTTTTGAGGATTTGCTCCTTCTTCACTGTTTTACCTGGTTTCACCTGTTTCTTTTCCTCTCTTCTCACCCGCTGTAATCTCCCTGGTGCCCACCAGTTCCATTTCTTGAGCAGAATCATCATTGAAGGCACCACATAGATTCGCATTATGGCTGTGTCAATCAGAATCCCAGCACAGAGTGCAAATCCGAACTGGCGGAGCATTCCCATGCCAGAGAGCATCATGCTTCCCAGTGCTCCAGCCATTATCAAACCGCAGATTGTAATTATTCCACCAGTTCTCTCAACAGCAATTGCAATTGCCTCCTCATCGCTCTTCCCCTTGCTCACCTCCTCCCTGATTCTTGTGGTGAGCAGAATGTCATAGTCAAGGCCAAGGCCAACAAGGACCACAAAGAGTATCAGGGGCATGAGCCAGAGCAATGGCTGGTTCAGCACTATTGTAAACACAAACATTGTCAATGCAAGGGCCCAGGTTGCAGTCATCAGTGTCACGCCCAGCAATCGCAATGGAATCAGCACAGAGCCGAGGACAACAAGGAGAACAATGTAGGCACCCACAAGCACAATTACCATCATGTATGGAAAGTCCTTATCCATCATCTCCTTTACATCCTGCATTCCAGCTGTGCTTCCAGTGAAGTAAAACTCTGCATCTCTGAAACTCGGGTACTCAGATTTCTGGTTTTTAACGAAGCTCCTGACTTCATTTATTTTCTTTATTGCATTTGCGTGGAAGGGTTGCTCCACAAGCACAAGGGAAATCAGGATTGTTCTGTTGCTGGCCCCTATGCTGCGGTCAATCACTGGCTTGTAGAAGTCTAGCGTCTCTTTATCCATATAGTTTATCGGGTCGCCGAAGGGCCTGGTTATGCTGTAAACCTTTGCAATACCCCCGAACCCCATAATTTTAGCACACAAATTTTCAGTGTCGTTGAAAATGTCCGTATCATACCTGTCACCATCTCTCACACCCTTTGTGAGATTTATGAGAATGTATGTTTGGAGTATCTCCCCCTTTCCGAATCCCTCTCCCAGTGCGTTCATTCCCTGCTTGCTCTCCACATCAGGCATCGTTGACACGAAATCATAGCCTGTTTCAAGAGTGAGTGCGGCATAGGCAGCAGGCAGTGTGATGATAAATGCGGCAATCACAATTGCCTTTGGATGTTTCAGCGAAAACTGGGCAGCATGCCAGAAGTAATTTTTCTTTCCCTCCTTTCCAACCAGCGGTTTAATTCTGTATGGCCAGAATATCCTGTCTCCGATAAGGAGGATAAGTGCTGGCAAAAGCGTAAGGGCCGCGAGTAATCCAATCCCGATTCCAATGAACACAATTGCACCGATTGTTTGCACCAGGGGCAGGGAACTCACAGTGAGGGCACCAAAGGAAATCATCACGGTGCCTCCGCTTGTAGCAATGCTTTCCCCAGCCCAGGTAACTGCAGTCTTTACAGATTCCTCCTTTGTATGCCCCTTCCTCCGTTCTTCGCGATACCTTGAAAGCAGGAAAATGGTGTAATCTGTGCCTGCACCAAGCAAAACTGTGAAGAGGAATGTTGGGATGATGTAATAGATCTGGATGAGAAAAGCACCAACAATGAACACAATTGCATCTGCAATCAGGATTACAATACCCACAGCTCCGAGAGGAACAAACGGAGCCACAATTGAGAGGAAGTAGATTAGCATGAAGATAATTGCAAAAGCCACTGCAAAAGTATCTATGTGCGAGACCTCGCCCCAGGACGCAGTAGCGATATCATGGTAGAGGGGCACATCACCTGTGAGATAAACAGTAAAGCCATAATCCCTGTTGAGTTCCTGAATAATCTCCCTCAGCACCAGGACATTGTGGTCAACGCTTGCGTTGTTTGAGCCCTTCAGGAATGTGATTGAAACAATCATTGTGCTATTGTCCGGACTGATGAATTTGTGCAGAATCGCAGGATGAATTTCCATTGGCAGATTCCAGACACCCCTTGTTTCAAGAGTTTCATTCACAATAAGCCAGATTGCTGTATCATTTGCTGCCTCTGAAACCTTCATGATGTAGCCCGGGTCTTTTACAGGGCTGTGCTTTGCAAGGTAATGGCAGGAGAAATCAGCATGCAGGGTAGAATTGGCATAATTTTTAAGGTTAAAGGAGGTCACAACCTCCAGCACAAACTCCTTCTCATCACCGCTTAACGAGAAATTGATGTAGGGAAGGAGGATTGCATCCAACACAATGGCTGTGCGGTTCTCCGTATCGTTGTAAGCGCTGGAATTCAGGGCACACCATCCCTCATAAAATGCCATCAGGTAGTGAAGGGTTTTGTTCAGGAGGGCTGGAGGTGTGCTTTCATTTATCATCCTGGAAATGTAGGCATAGGCAAAATCATCGATTGTGCTCCTCAAATCCCAGTTTTGACTGTCAAGTGCTGCGGACACATTCTCAAAAAATTCTCTTGTGCCGTTATCTGAGATGTTTCCAATAAATTCCGGGATTGCCAGGCTCATCGCCAGTGTTCCCCTCTCACAGGCATTGCCCTCACTCTGATTCCAGTATGCAAAGAATCTCTGGGAATAGTTTAGGAAAAGTTCTGTGGCATCTGGAAACGCAAAATAGGAAAAGAGTTCGTAGGTGAAGCTGTCCAATGCGGTGGTGTTATTGTAAGCACTCCGGTTGTTCCAGTCATAGTAGTCAAAGGTCTCGTTGAGTTTTGTGAGCAGTTCTATTGCCGTGAACTCAATCCCGGGATAAACTGGTTCTGTAAGATTTCCGAATTCTTCAAAAAGCACCTGTCTTGAAATATTTCCAGCGGCCATTGCAGTTTCCTCAAGCCCAGAGTAATTTCCAAGCTCCCTGCTCCAGTTCTCTGCAAAGGCCTCAATAAAGTGCTCCAGTGGCGGTAGAAACTCAGCTGGAATTTCACTGGCGAAGCTTCCAATGTTCTCCTTTATAAGGTTAAGGGTGAAGTTGTTGAGCATTGGTGTGTTATCTCCTTCAACGAAAAACGGGGGCAGGGATAGATACCATGTTGTGGTATTCCAGAACCCATGAATCTTCTCAAAGAACTCTTTCTCCTGAGTGGTGTTGAATGTTAAATTGCACCAGTCAGCAAGTGCATTTTCGTCTATTGCCTTCTGTGCCCTTGCAAGCGTTGCATTCAGCTCCTCGCTCAGACTGTGCTCAGCACTTGTGGTGTTCCAGTAATAGGCGAAGAGGTTGTAGTAGGACCGAAGCATTGCCTTCTCACTCTCATTTAGTCCATACTGGTCCGCAAAGCTATCCATGTAGGAGGAAAGAAGGGAGTATGTGTAATTATCTCGTTCCTCAACCGTGGTTCCGTAGTTTGAATAGTTCCAGAACATTGCATGGGCCTTGGGCACAGAGTAAACCAGGGTTGCAGAGAAATTTGTGTAGTTCCAGAGCATTGCATATTCCAACGGAACTCCATAAACCATCATCCCTGCCTGGGCTGTAAGATTCCAGAGATAAACATAATTTTCAGGGAAGCCGTAAAGCAGCTCCCCAATTGCCCTGGCATTACTAACTGTGGTATTAAAGTTATCTGGCAATCCGTAAATTAAGTATGTGGTGCCATTCACACTCTCTTTCAATGTTGGAAATGCCCCGTGAATTGCCGCTGATGCGGTATAGAGAATCTCTCCTGTGAGAACATAAACAGAAGTTACATCATCCAGAAGAGCAATTTCACTTGACTCCTTTATTCTGGCTGTCAGATTCTCCACAAAGTGCTTGGTTTCTCGCAAGGACACATTCTGGTTTTGAATTACCACGACCGCAGAGCCATTGGGCACATTTCCAGGAAATTCTTTCTCAATGATTCTATCAGCAATCTTTGATTCTAAATTGTCAGGCGTGATTTTTGCCTCCTCATAAACAAGGACATCACCATAGTGCATCGCAAGTGGTGCAGCTAGAACAAGGAAGATTGCCCAAGCAACCACAATCTTTTTTGGATGCCCCACAACAAAGTTTGCAATCTTTCCAAACATGGGCGTGGGATACTCCAAGGGGTTAATAGGGTTTTCCCATGATACAGAGGCATTGTGTTATCAACAACCCGCCTTTCGGTGCAATGGTACACTGGCCTGAGGAAAACTCGCTTTTTAGCACCCGAAAACCTTGCCCGATTTTCTGTAAACCCTTGTAGTTCTCTATTATATTCTTGTAACTCTCTTCCTTTATGTCTGTAACTACTATAAAACGCCCTAATACTCTTTTTTCCGACTCTATTACTGAATTCCACTTCCCAATCCTCCCTGGAATTGCCATGATATAATAAAACCCATGATGCGTGTAAATGGCATCTAATAATCTGTAGTACCTGTCCTTTGGCTTCTCTGTGATAAATTTTTTGAATTTTATTTTTGAATCCTAAGTGCGAGAAAATACCTTCTATGGCTCTCAACAATCCCACAGGCTTGTTAAGCCTAAAAAATCATTTTGCAAAACTTCGGTCCAGCGCTACCCCAAACTGTGCACGCAAGGGTGTCAATGGCAACTGTCAGGCTCCCGAGGATGTTGGCAGTAACTACTGGTATGATAGCACAGTCCAGCAAGGCAACTACTGGAGCAACTGGGATGGCAAAGACAATGGCACTGCAGATGCCTACCCGATTGATGGCGGTGCCGGTGTAAGTGACTGGTATCCGATTGGTGGTCCAGTGGATGAGGGCTCACAGCTTACTGCTGTGTCATTCTTAACAATAGTTCTTTTTGCCTTCTGCAAGGTGGGGCGAAAAAAACAAAAATAATTTTTACTTTCTCTACCCCACCACCAATTCAACTTTCTACCTGAATCTTTCGAGGATGCTGTATTTGAAACCCTACCTCGCGAGCACAAACTTATACCCATAGTAGATTATTCCTGCCTTTCCATCCTCTCCAAGCCTTCTAAACACCATCTCCACCCTGGAGCCAATCTTAACCTCCTCTGGCCTGCAATCCACAATCTGTGCTGTGATTTTTGGCCCCTCATCAAGCTGAATTATTGCCATGATGTAGGGCACCTGATTCTCAAATCCATCTGCAGGCTCGTACACCAATGTGTAAGAATGCACAACCCCTTTGCCACTCAACCTGTATTGTTTCATCTTTCCTATGCTCAAACGATGGCAATCAGGACACACAATTCTCGGCGGAAAATACACCTTCTTGCAATTCTCGCACTGGACACCAATCAAGTTATACCGGTTCGGAATCTGACGCCAGAATCTTGGTATCTGCATTTTGACCACCTCAGTTCTCACGCCTGAGAATGCTCACAAAGGCAGTTGCACCAGTGCCGCCTATGTTCAGTGTCAGGCCCACATTTGCACCTGGAACCTGTCTTTCCTTCGCCTCACCCCTTAACTGCTGCACAATCTCAACAACCTGGGCAATTCCAACGGCACCTGGTGGCTGGCCCCTGCCCTTCAATCCACCTGATGGATTCACCACCACTTTACCTCCAATGTCTGTCTGGCCCTCTGCAGTTTCCTTGCCTCCTTCACCCTTTTTCACAAGCCTTAAATCCTCTATTTCCACAATTTCTGCAATCGTGTAACAGTCATGGACCTCTGCAACCTGAATTTCCCTGGGTCCTGTTCTTGCCATGTGATAGGCCCTGCTTGATGCTCTCACCACTGCATCCATTGTGCAGATGTCCCTTCTGCTATGCAACGCAATTGTATCTGTAGCAAGTCCAACTCCTGCAATCTTTATTGGCGTGTCACAGAATTTTCTTGCATGGTCCCAGGGACAGAGCACCAGTGCAGCGGCACCATCTGAAACAGGTGCACAATCCAGCGTTTTTATTGGTGTAGCCACTGGTGATGAGGAAAGAACCTGCTCCACAGTGAGTGTGTTTTTGAAATGGGCAAGTGGATTTTTTGATGCAAATCTGTGGTTTTTCACAGCCACATGTGCCATCTGTTCCTCAGTGGTTCCGTACTCATACATGTGCCTCCTTGCCATCATTGCAAAGAGCGAGGCATAGGTTGCCCCGAAAATGCTTTCCCATTCGTTATCGGCTGTAGAGCAAAGCTCTCTGTTTGCCTCTGCATCACCCACATCCGTCATTTTCTCAGCACCACCAACCATCACAAAATCATACATTCCAGAGGCAACACCAAGGTATGCCTCATAAAGGGCCACACCACCCGAGGCACTCGCAGCCTCAACCCGCACCGCTGGGAGATGCTTTGAGGAGTAGCCCGCATAGTCAATGATAAGCGAGGAAACATGCTCCTGCTCTATTAATTTTCCTGCGGACATGTTGCCCAGATAAACGGCATCCAGGAGGTCCCCGCTTATCTTTGCATCCTCCATTGCCCTCAGCCCAGCTTCAATTCCAATTTCCCTGAATGATTTTTCCCAGAGTTCCCCAAACTTTGTCATTCCCACTCCAATTATTGCTACTTCCCTCATCCTCTCATTCCTCCCTTAGAATTATCTGGCGTTTGAATTTCGTGTAGATTGCATAGTTTACTTCAACCGCGTTCTCAATGTAGTGCTTTACAAGTGGCGCATTCTCACGCTTGAAATTCTTTATTTCCTCTCTCACCGTAATGTCAAAACCATCTGAGCCGGCACCGGACCCAAAGGCCACTGCAAGAATTCTATCTCCTGGTTTAGCCACATCCAGCACAGAGCAAAGTCCAAGCATCACTGCGCCAGAGTATGTGTTCCCGATGTATGGGGTGAGCAGCCCCTGCTCTATCTGCTCATCCCTGAAGCCAAGCATCTTCGCAGCCCTCCTTGGAAATCTCCCGTTGGGTTGATGGAAAATTGCATACTGATAATCCTCTGGCTTTGTCCCCTGCAGCTCCATCAATTTTCTTGCACAGGTGAGCACATGGCGGAAGTATGCTGGCTCTCCAGTGAATCTGCCACCATGACTGGGATACATCTGTCCCTCCCTTCTCCAGAAATCAGGGGTATCTGTGGTAAAGGAGTATGTGCGATTAATCTCTGCAATCACATTTTCGCTGCCGATGAGGAAAGCTGCACCGCCAGCACTTGCAGTATACTCCAGAGGGTCCCCAGGTGCACCTTGAGATGTGTCTGCACCTATTGCAAGCCCGTATCTTATCATTCCTGACTTCACAAGTCCCATGCAGGTCTGAATTGCCGCAGTTCCAGCTTTGCAGGCAAATTCATAGTCCGCAGCGGTTAAGTTTGGTGTTGCCCCTATTGCCTCAGCAACCACAGTTGCTGTTGGTTTCACAGCGTAGGGATGCGACTCCGAGCCACAGTAAATGGCACCAATCTCTGCAGGGTTGATTGAAACCCTCTTCAGGGCATTCCTTGCAGCAGTCACCGCAATGGTTATTGTATCCTCATCAGGACCTGGCACCGATTTTGCCTTCACACCAAGGCTCTCGCCATAGCTCTTTCCGTCAATTCCCCAGACAGAGCCTATTTCTGCTGGAGTTATGCGATATCTGGGCACATAGGCACCGTAACTTACTATTCCTACCATTTTTTTCACAACTCCTCCAACCTTTTTATCATCTCTTTTAGGTCCATTTTTGTGACAAGCAGTGGGATTGCCTCAAGTTCTGCAATTTTTACAGCCAGGGGGTCAAGTTCTTTTGGTGAATGCAGGACAACGCATGCTGGTTTGAGTGGATGCACTCTTATGGCCACCATGGGGCTCCTCCCGTACCTCACATCCGTGAAAATAAGGGCTCTTTCAGTGCTCCAGCCATATATCTTTAGATAGTCGCTTGCATTAAGTGAGAGAATTGCTTTTACACTGTCAACAATTGTGTACCCATGGATGTCCCGCTGGAGGGAACAGGGGGAGACATTCTTTGCACCAATCACATCCTTAAAATCCCTGAGGGGTATTCCGATGGGAAACTCCCTAATCTGGATTATTGCATCGCTCTCAACACCTATTGTGTACTTCTTCAGCACCTCCCCTCCCCGCTTCCTGTCTATGTTTATGATTGCCTGGACAATTCTAGCAATTGTTTTTATGCCAGGTGATTCTCTCCTCTCATGCTCATAATCGCATATCGTGGATTGAGAAACACCGAGTTCTGCTGCAAGCTCCCTCTGGCTCACCTTAAAGGCCTCCCTCCATTTCCTTATTGTCTTGCCTGGACTCTCTGAGAGCACAATTTCTCCTGCCATTTTCTCTGCAAGTTTTTCAAGCATTCGTGGTTGCAACGGAAACTCGTATATAAAACTTTTTCAAAGAATGCCGAAGAGAGGCTTCGCTGAAAAGCGAATTACTTCCTAGCTTCCCTCACCTCTTCCTGTATCTGTCTCTCAATTTCCCTATCTATGTTCACCTCACTTTCCCAGATTTCAAGGTTTTCAATCAACTCCTTGAGGGCTTTAAGGCAGTTTATACAGATGTATTTGTTTCCTATTTTTTTGACTGGAATCCTTCTGTAGCAGATGGTTTCACAGAAAAAGCACACATGCATTTCCCTTGTTTTGTATTCCGCATAATTTTCAAGCTTCCTACCTTCAACTATTGCCTCAATCAACTTCTCTCTTTTCCCCGCCTCTTCTCCTTTTTCCTTTTCCTCAGCCATAATCTCATGCCATGAATTCTCGAAAGGTATTTAAATGTATTTGCCCTTCTCTACTTGAGGAAGATGCAGGCCCTGGATTACAAAAATTCCGAGATAAAAACAAGAGGGGTGAATCTACGGAATCTCCTGGATGCAATGAGGTATAAGAAGGGTACGGATGGAGTTGCAGAGATGCATCTCCATCTTTCAAAAAAATATGGGATTACTCTCACCCATGTGATTGAGAAGGAGTGGTATCCTCTCTGGTATGAGTTTGCGTTCCTTGAGGTTCTGTGCACCATGCTTCATGGAGAGCCTCAAAAAAATGCTGAGGTTGTGGGCGAAAGGGGAGCAGAGGATATTGGAATTCTAAAATTTTTTGTTAAGTTTGCAATGTCTCCAAATGCCCTGGCAACAAGAGCAGAAAATGACTGGAAAAATTTTTACAATGGAGGGAAATTTGTAATTCACAAGAATGTGCCGGGAGAGATTATCTGCGAGATCTGCGATTTTCCATACTTTGAACTCTATGCCCATAACATCAAAGGTTTTCTGAAGGGTGTGCTTAAGCTGGCTGGTGCGCGAAATCCGAGGGTGGAAATTATAGGGAATTACAAGTACAGATGTACCTGGGAGAAATAAAGTGCATGAAAACTGGAGATACCTAGGAGGAGGAAGAGAATATTTCCTATGGCTATGCTTATGAATAGGCCAACTGTGATTGGAATTATGAATGGAATTTGTGGTGTTACCCATATCTCCTTTTTCCCGAGACGCTCAAGCTCGGCTATCTCTGCCTGGATGTTCTCATCCTCATCCTTTTTTGGCATGTATTGGGTTATCACCTTACCACCAACAGGGTGTTCCATGAGCCAGACAAACTTTTTCCTCGCCTCCTTAATCGGTATCTTGTAGCCCAAGAAAGCGTTGGGTATCTTTGCATTTCCTCTGCCTGCATTGTAGAGGAAAAGCAGGAAAGGATAGAAAATGAACCAGAAGACTGAATTCAGAAGAACGGTGAGAGTGAATGGAAACATTGTCTCAAGAAGCTGGATTCTGGATGATGCAAGAGGGAAAAAAAAGAAGTGGGGATATGTGGGAAAGAGAAGTGCGACAAGCATGAGGGCCTTTGCATCTGCACCGCCGTGAATGATGTTCAATTCATAAAAGACCCTGATCAACGCTTGCATAGCCACTATTCCCATTAGCATTCCATTTTCCGGGAGAAACCAGTAAAATCCAATCAGAAATGTTGCTGATGTGAGGACAAGATAGAGGAGGATTTCAATATGAACCTCTGTTTTTTCCGGGACATTAAAGCGCTCAAGGGAGATGTAGGGTGTGAAAAATAGAGCGATGGCAAGGAAACCAAGGAGGTAGGGAATAAAAGAACTGGAAATTGTAAGGAGATGGGCAAAAAGAAGGACGGAGGCAAATGCAAGGGATGTGGGGG
>JAWACX010000001.1:0-31615 GCA_038896575.1 Thermoplasmata archaeon | reverse complement strand
TTACAGGGTCTTTGCAGATTTTATTTTTTTGAATGCAGAGGAGCCAAAAATAGTGCTGGATGTTGCATCGGGGCCGGGAATACTCTCCTGTGCCCTTGCGGAGCGGTGGAAAGATGCAAAAATTGTCGGTCTTGATATCTCTATGGAGATGATAGAGTATGCAAAGGAGAGGGCGAGGAGAAAGGGGTGCAATAACCTGGAGTTCGTTATTGGAGATGCCCTTGCGCTGCCCTTCAAAACCGAACTCTTTGACCTGATTGTGTGCAGGGGTTTTTTGAAGGTTGTTTCAAGTCCGGTGAAGCTTCTGGATGAATGTTGCCGGGTGCTTAAGCCCGGCGGTAAGATGTGCTTTTCTGATACATACTATGAGGGTCTCTCCCTCCTGCCAGAAATTTGTAGGAAAAGGGAAGAGTATGGTGTTCTGGAAGAAGCACTCAAACACAGTCTGAGGTTAAGTGAAATCCGGGAATTGTTTTCTGAAATCCCCTCTTCAATTTTTCTGCGGGGAATAAGTGTTTACATTTTGGCAAGGAAAAGGGGTTAGCTTCCAAAACCTTTAAATTATCCGTATGTTTGGGAGTAATCAGGGATTACCATGGTGATGCCGCTAAACATCCTGGAAAAAACAATGAACAAGCGAGTGGCTCTCTTGCTAAAGGATAATAGGATAATAGAGGGAAAGCTGATTGGGTATGATGAATACATGAACATGGTGCTGGAGGACACAGAAGAGAACAATCAGGGAAATGTGCGGAAACTTGGCACGATAATTCTGAGAGGAAACAACATTGTCACGATAATGCCCAAATCTGAATGAGTGGAAATGGGAAAGACAGCTGTTATTCTGGCAGGAGGGTTTGGCACAAGGTTGAGGCCCTTGACCTACACCACTCCAAAGCCCCTTTTGCCAGTTTTAAATAGGCCAATGATTCTCCGCCTTATTGACACTTTTCCAGAGGATGTGACAAGGGTTGTGCTTGCAGTGAGTTACATGGCTGAGAAGATAAGGGAATTTTTTGCACATCTGGATTGTGGAAGGGAGATTGTGGTGGTGAACGAGGAGAAACCTCTTGGCACTGGTGGTGCCATAAAGAATGTCAGGGATTACCTCACAGACCCATTCTTCGTGTTCAATGCAGATAATTTTTCTTCAGTCAACATTAAGGAGATGGAAGGTTTTCATAAGAGGCATGGGGGCATAGGCACAATCGCACTCTGGGAGGTTGAGAATCCAGAAAGCTATGGAGTTGTAAGGCTTGGCGAAAGCGGCAGAATTCTTGAATTCAAGGAGAAGCCAAAGCCTGCCGAGGCACCTTCTAAAAAGATAAATGCAGGCATCTACATATTCAGCAGGAAGATTCTGGATTTCATACCAGATGGTGAGGTATCTCTGGAGCGAACAGTTTTTCCATCTGTGATTGAGTATGGCCTTTATGGTTTTGAATTCGGTGGCTACTGGATTGATTGTGGAAAGCCCGCAGAGTTTCTTGATACAAACAGATTTCTGCTCGCCCAGGGTCTCGGGAAAATTGAATCGGCAATTGAGGGTTATGTGCTTGAGCCTGTTGCAGTGGGAAAGAATCTGAGGGGGAGGGGTTACAGGCTCGGGCCAAATACATGCATTGGAAATGATTGCAGTATTGGTGAAGGCACAGTTGTTTCAGAGAGCGTCATTTTTGATAATGTTGAGATAGGAAACAATGTGAGGATAGAGCGAAGCATCATTGGAAACGGGGTAAAAATCTCTGAGGGAAAGGTAATCCTGGAAAAGGTTGTGGGAGACGGTGAGAGGCTCTGAAGTAAGGATTTACATAGTGCATCTCCATGAGTGCGATGCAAAGAAATGCACGGGTAGGAAAATGGAGAGGTTTGGGTTTGCTGAGAGGTTTAGAATTAAAGCAAGGCAAGGAGTTCTCCTCACTCCTTTTGCCGAAACCGCGTTTTCGCCAGAAGACAGGGAGATTTGTGAGAGAGGGGGCATCACACTGATTGACTGCTCCTGGAGAAAAATTCTGAGGGCACGGGAGGAGAACAGAATACCAGAAAATCTTGAGAAGATTCATGCAGTTTTTGGATGCAGGAGAGTGCTTCCATTCCTTGTTCCAGCAAATCCTGTGCACTTCGGGATGCCAACAATCCTCTCAACCGTTGAGGCTGGTGCCGCTGCACTCTGGATAATCGGTGAAAAAGAGAGGGCAAAGAAGTTACTCTCCATCTATACCTGGGGAGAAAAATTCATTGAGATGAACCTTGAGTTGCTGGAGAGATATGCGAGTTCAAGGGATAGCGGTGAGGTTCTGAAAGTCCAGCAGGAATACCTTTAAGTTACTTTCCCTCTCTCAGAAATCTTGCAGCTTCCTCTGGAGGCATCGGGTTTATGTAGAAACCAGTACCTCTTTCAAACCCTGCTGGATTTGTGAGCCTCGGAGTAATCTCCAGATGCCAGTGATAAAAACGGTAATCCTTGCCATCGCATGGCGCTGTGTGGATGTAGAAATTGTAGGGTGGATTATCCAGGAGCCTGTAGTATCTAACAAGTGTTTCCTGGAGGATGCTTGCAAAGTATCTGCGCTCGGTGTCGTCCATGTCCTCAAAATAGGGGTCATGGCGTTTCGGGAGAATCCAGAGTTCAAATGGAAATCTGGGTGCAAAGGGAGAGAGTGTGATGAAATACTCGTTTTCAAGGACTATCCTCACCCTCTCCTCCATCTCAGTAGAAACAATCTCGTCGTAAATGCAGGTGCCTCCAGTAAAGCTGTAGTAGTTGTAAGCATCCCTGAGTTCTTCCATAATGTGCTTGGGAATCATCGGTGTGGCAATCAGTTGTGAGTGAGGATGCGAGAGTGAGGCCCCTGAACCCCTGCCATGATTTTTGAAGATAAGCATGTATTTAAACCTCGTATCCTTTTTCAAGTCCAGGTATCTATCCTTGTAGGAATTCACAATCTCTTCCACCTGCTTCAAAGGCATTGTGGCAATTGTGGCATCATGGTCAGGGCTCTCTATTATCACCTCATGGGCTCCAACTCCGTTCATCCTGTTGAAAACCTGGACAATTCTATGGTTAACATCACCTTCAATTCTCAGGGCCGGGAATTTGTTTGGCACAACACGGAGCCACCATTGCGGTGTGTTGGGCGCCGTATTACCAGGCCTATAAGCGAGAACCTCCGGTGGGGTCATGTGCTCCCTGCCAGGGCAAAAAGGACAGGTATCTTTTGAAGTCGGAATCTCTGGCTCTCTCCTGAAATCAGAGGGCCGCTGGGCTCTCTCTGTGGAGATTACAACCCAGCAGTCCGTGATATAATCCTTCCTCAGTTCGGGCATTGGGGAATACTAATTCACATCTATTATATAAAGGCATTTGTTGCGAGGCTTTTATCCCCACCCTGTCCACCCTTTCAAATGTGGCGAAAAATCTAATATCCCTGCACCGTTCCCTGTTTGAATGAATGAGAAAGAACTCACAGTTTCAGAGCTTGCACTCATCTATGATAAGGAGAAAAAATCAAAAATACTGACAAAGGTGAGGAAGGATTTTTACAAGGCATCCATGGAATGCATCCAGAAACTGCGGGAAAGGTATCAGAAAGAACTTGCTGCAAATCCTGAGTCAAAGAGTACAGAAATGGCAAGAAGGGAGTATGAGAGAGCAAGGAAGGACCTTGAGAACACTGTGCACATGCGAACAATAAAGATTCTGAAGCAGAGCCTGGACCACTACCTTCACCCTGACCCCGAATTCCAGAACTCCTTGACAGAAGAGGAAAAGAGATTCCTTGAGGGAATCATGGCTGTGATTGCCCAGTTTGTTGCAAATGTCTGGCTATGGGATAAATCCTTGCAGGCCAGACCAGTTATTCAGCCACCTCCTGTTAAGGCCATGGAAATTACTGGACCAGCGAGCCCCCAGATGAAAACACTACCACAGCCAGAGAACCTTGAAGGAATTAAGAAATCTGAAAAGAAGAACCTTGTAGTGGTGTTTTTAACCGAGAGCTCCATTGCCCTGCCTGAAAAGGACCTGTTTTACAGGAAAGGAGATATTGCCGCACTGCCAGAAAAAATTGCAAGGGTACTCGTGAATGGGAAAAAGGCCTCCCTGATTTACCCGATGTAAGAGAGGTCCTCTCTTGGCGGGATTGGTGGCTCCTTTCCCGGCCTCGGCTCGAAAGGCATCTGTTTCAATCTTTCCAGTGTTTCTTCGCTTAACTTTCGCAGTGGCTCCAGGTCAACCTCAAGGCCAAGATAGGGCACGAGCACAGAAAGCACGGAGTAGGCTGCAACAGGGTCGTCGTAAAAGCCAGGGGTTTCACCCATCAGGCAGAGCCCTTCCATTCCATAATCACTGCACAAGCCAACAAGGAGACCGATTGTTCCAACTATTCCACCGCCTGGCTCATCCCTTGAAAACACCACATCATACTTCTTTAATTTTTCAACGATTTCCGGGTTTGTGGCGGCACCGAACACCCTTGGTTTCTCAACAAACCTGCCAACACCATAGCCACCAACAGTGTAAATCTCTTTAACACCGAGACTCTGGAGTAGGGTAAGAAGTTTATCTGTAATCTCATATTGCCCTTCAGGTGTGAGACCCTGATAATCTCCAACAAGTAAAACTATGTCTCTGGTTTTGCCCCTGTAATAGAACAACTCATTGTCCACAATCTTTACAGTTCCATCCTCTCTCAGGAATACCTGGGGCGGAAAATGCTTTGAAATTATTGTCCCGAATTTGACCACATCCAGTGAGTTTTTGATGTATTCCCCGGAAATCTTCCCGACGCTCCCGATCCCGGGCAAGCCCTCCAGAAATATAGGTTTTTTGAGCTTTGGCCTCTTGCTCAGTTTTACTACCACTTCTTCCATTTCATGCACCTTTAATCCTACATACTTCCCTTACTTATAAACATAACTGAGACCCCAATTCCAGGGTAGGCCTCAAACAAATTCATGTTCCAGTTCCATCACCCACTCCCTGAGTTCATCCCTTACCTTCCTGAATTTCTCCAGCTTTTCCACATCACTTAACTCCTTTCTGTCTGGTTCTTCAAAACTTTTGTGAATATACTTCTTCGCACCCGGGAAAAAAGGGCATTCTTCACCTGTTTCATCGGGATGCCCACACACCGTTAGCACGAGGTCAAATTTCATTCCTTTGAACTCTGAGAGATGCTTTGCACGCTGGTTTGAAATATCAATCCCAACTTCTTTCATAACTTCAACAGCAAGGGGATGCAAATATGTGGGCTCAGAGCCAGCGCTATAAACATCAACACCATAAATTGCCCTTATAAACCCTTCAGCCATCTGGGAGCGGGCGGAGTTATGGACGCAGAGCACGAGCACTTTTTTCTTTGGCATGAGAGGAAAAAGGAGGCACTCATTTATATACTTGGTGTTAGTTGCATCCAAAGGGTGTGCGATGAAGGAAATCCCGACCGTGCTCAGGAGCAATGAACTCATTGGGAAAGTTCTGAGGAAGGCCGCATCAGTCACTGTAAAGCATACAGGGAACAGGGTCGCCGATGCAAAAAATCTTGTAAATGCCAAGATTGATTGTGTGGAGGCAAATGTAGTCCAGACACTGGCACGCTACGAAAAAACCTTCCCAATTATTGAAAAGCTCTCACCCTTTGAGAAGGAACTAGTGGAGATACTGATTGGATGTGAAAAACTTCATCACGCCCTCGCGGCAATTAAGTGGTGCAGCCAGACAGTGGAAAAGATAGCGAAGGAGACAAAGGAAAAGCTTAGGCGTGCAGATGCAGCAGGGGATATAGGAAAAATAAAGAAGGAATACTACGGGAGGGTTAGTTCAGTGATAAAACAGGTTGCTCCAGAACTGGATTTTCTGAACAAGTCCCGGGATGCTCTCCTACAAATCCCACATATTGATGTCACGCTTCCAACAGTTGTGATTGCTGGTTTTCCGAATGTGGGTAAATCCACACTCGTGAAAAAGATTTCTTCTGCAGAGCCAGAGATTGCACCATATCCCTTCACAACAAAAGGTCTGATAATGGGTCATGCCACCCTCAACCTTGTAAAATACCAGTTCATAGATACACCCGGGCTTCTGGATAGGCAATTAAATGAGAGAAACAACATTGAGAAGCAGACAATTCTTGCCCTCAGGCACCTCGCGGATATAATTCTCTTTCTGATAGACCCTACTGGCTACTCAGGAGAGGTGGAGGCGCAGGAAGCACTTTTGAGAAACTTGCAGGAAGAGTTCAGGGATGCAATTTTCATTGTTGCGGAAACGAAAGCGGACCTCGCAAGGAGGAAAACAGAAAGGCTTGTAATCTCTGCGGAGACTGGTGATGGGATTGGGGAGTTACTTGAGGAAATAAAGAAAAAGTTCAGGGAGACAAAAAAGTACAAAGAAGGAGTTTAAACACCAATTGGTGTGGTATCCAGAAACTTGTACTCTTTTGCCTTCGCAAGTTCCTTCTCAATCACCTTTGCCAGCCTCTTTACACCCACCACAATATCCTCATCTCTTGGATGTGTGAAATTCAGCCTCATGCAGTTCTTTCCGCTTCCATCCACATAGAACCCGCTACCCGGTACGAAGGCCACCTTCTCCACAAGTGCCTCTTTCAGCATTTCCCTCGTGTCAGTTTTCCCTGCGTTTGGTAGGCTGCACCAGAGAAACATCCCACCCTCTGGTTCTGTCCATTTCACGCTCTTCGGAAAATATTTTTTCATTGCATCCAGCATGATTTTCATCTTCCTTCCGTAAAGCTCCTTTATCTTTGGAATGTGCTTATCTATGTAGCCCCTTGCAAGGTACTCATATGCAATGTACTGGTTGAAAGTGCTCGTGCAGAGGTCAGTAGCTTGTTTTGCAATCGTGAGTTTCCTTGTGATTTCTGGGTCTGCAACAACCCAGCCAACCCTCAATCCTGGTGTCAGAATTTTGGAAAAAGTGCTCGTGTAGATTACCCTTCCTTCGTCATCAAATGCCTTTATTGGCTTTATGTCGGTACCCACATACCTGAGTTCGCTGTAGGGGTCATCCTCCACAATCAGCAGGTCATAGTCCTTTGCGATGTCCAGCATTTCCTTTCTTCTCTTTTCTGGCATTGTGACACCAGCAGGATTGTGGAATGTGGGGAGCGCATAGATGAACTTTATGTTGCCACCATGTCTGTGAATTGCATGGATTCTATCACGGAGCACATCTGTCAGAACACCCTGGCTGTCCATTGGAGTCTGCTCCACATTCCCTTCGTAGCTCATGAAGGCGCTCAGCCCTGCAAGATAGCTTGGTGCACTTGTAATTACTATATCCTTTCTATTCAGAAATATCTTTGAAATTATGTCAAGTGCCTGCTGGCTTCCGGAAACAACAAGGACATCGGATTCCTCGCATTTCACACCCTTCCTTTCCATTCTCTCGGCAATTTTCTGGCGCAGGGGCTTAATCCCTTCTGTTGGCCCGTACTGGAGAGCCACTCCTGCATTATTGTTCATAATATCCTTCACAATCTCCTTTATTTCCTCCTCTGGAAAAGCCTGGGGATTTGGGAGACCTCCTGCAAAGGAGATTATGTCATGCTGCTGGACAAGCTTCAAAAGTTCCCTTATGTCAGACGCTTTCATCTGTCTTGCCCTTTGGGAAAATAATTCCTGAAATCTGTCACCCATTTCTTACACCGTTTATCAGTAAGACATAAGAATATATACGGTTTTTGGTATTTCCGTGCAGAAGATCTGCGTGCTTCCTGGTGATGGCATCGGTCCTGAGGTAATGAGTGCTTGCCTTAAAGTGCTGAAAACAGTAACGGATAGGCTGAAATTTTTTCCTGCAGAAATAGGAATAAGTGCCTATAGAAGGTGCGGGAAATATCTGCCAGAGGAGACTGTGCAGCTCTTGCATGAAACAGATGCTTGTCTTTTTGGGGCTCTAACCACACCCCAAACCCAGGATTACCGCTCTCCTCTTCTGGCAATTCGCCAGGGAATGAAACTTTATGCAAATCTCCGTCCGGTGGTTCCCCTGATTCCCGGAAGACCAAAGATAGATATCGTGATAATCAGGGAGAACACAGAAGACCTTTATGTGGGGCTGGAAGAGTTTCATGGGAGCTATGCACTGGCCGCAAAAATTGTAACTCGTGAGGCTTGTGAGCGGATAATTGATTTTGCGCTGGATTATGCAAGAAACCATGGGAGGAGAAAAATTACCTGTGTGCACAAGAGCAATGTGCTAAGGAAGACAGATGGTCTTTTCTCCCAGATTTTCAGGGAGAGGATGGCGAGAGCGGAGATAGAATGGGAGGAGATGTATGTGGATACCTGCGCACTCAAACTCGTTACCTCTCCCGAGACATTTGATGTTATTGTTACCCTGAACCTCTACGGAGATATTCTCTCCGACCTTGCTGCAGGACTTGCTGGTGGTCCCGGGTTTGCCCCCTCTGCAAATATTGGTGAGGGCTATGCAATGTTTGAACCTGTTCATGGAAGTGCACCAGATATTGCAGGGAAAGATATGGCTAATCCAACAGCAATGATACTCTCTGGTGCAATGATGCTGGACTATCTCGGGATGGAAAAAGAGGCAAATAGGATTCGCAGAGCAATCAAAGCTGTTTATGCTTCAGGAGTAAAAACAAAGGATATAGGGGGAGAGACGGGAACAAAGAAATTCACAGAGATTCTAATAAAAGAGATTGAAAAGGGAAATTAACTTGAGAGCCTCTCCTTTTTCACAGGCTTTTTCTCTGGTATCTCCTCGGGGGGACGAAATCTCTCTGGCCCTGTTTTTGTTAGCAGGTCTGTCTGTTCCGCTTCCCTCTTGAATTCTCTGTCAAGCTCACTTATTTCGCTCTCTATTTCGGAGTGCTTTGGAATCGGGCCGAGGACATCCTCTACCTTGCCCACTGTTTTCTCAATTTCTTCAACTTTAACTGGCTCCCTCTCAGGAACTTTCCTGCCAATTCCCAGATACTCTGCTGCTCCCTCAACAAGCTTCGTCACCTCAAATGGAATTATAAACTTGGTAGAGGCACCCTCTCCGAGTTTCTTCACAGCTTCAAGGGAAAGCACTGTAAGAGATTTCTGGTCAAGCGGGAGCGCACCAACCGAGAGTATTCTGAGCCGCTGGGCCTCACCCTGGGCCTCAAGAATTGTTCCAATTCTGTTGCCCTCGGCAACAAGGATTCTTGCCTGTCTGATGCCCTCTGCCTCAAGAATTTTTGCCCTTTTCTTACCTTCAGCCACAAGAATTGCTGAGCGTTTCTCTCCATCAGCACGCAAGATTGCTGCCCTTCTCTGTCGCTCTGCAGCTGTCTGCTCCTCCATTGCTGACTTCACGGGTCCAACAGGGTCTACCTCCCGGATTTCCACGGCCTCAACTTTAACACCCCACTTGTCTGTCTCCTCGTCCAGAATGTCCCGCAATCTCGCATTTATCTTTGCCCTGTTGTAGAGAATCTCATCAAGTTCCATGTCACCAATAACCGCCCTGAGTGTGGTCTGGGCAAGGGCGACTGTCGCCATCCTGTAGTTTGTAACCTCCATGTAGGCCTTTTTCGGGTCAATCACCTTTATGTAAATTATTGCATCCACATTTGTTGGCGAGTTGTCCTTCGTGATCACCTCCTGTCTCGGGACATCCAGCACCTGGGTTCTCAGGTCCATCCTGATAACATCGGTAATGAGCGGAATTACAAAGTTGACACCAGGCTGCATTATACCCCTGTAGGTCCCCAAAACAACCTTTATTCCTTGCTCATAAGGTGCAATGATTTTCACACCACTGGCTGCAACTGCTAGCACCACCAAAATCAACACAACTGCAAGCAGGATTATCAACACATCCATTTTTTCATCTCCTCATCCTGTGATACCTTTACCCTATATTAACCTTAGCCTTGGAGTTTTCTCTCACATCTGGTTTTTTGTGAACATCCTTCACAATTGCCGTTGCATGGCTCTATGTGGACCATCGCATGGGTGCCTGGCATTTCTCTCGCTATTTCTTTCTCTATATGGTCTGCAAGGGCATGGGCAGCCTGGATTGTTTGATGCTTTGCAACAACAATGTGCATGTCAAGATAGGTCTCGCTCCCTGATTTCCTTGAGCGAAATTTATGGCATTCCACAAAACTCTCCTTGTGAGCATTTACAATCGCCATCACCTTTTTTTCCTCCGCCTTGCCCAGCCCAGTATCCATGAGTTCTTTTGAGGCTCTCACTATTAACTCAACTCCAATCTTTACTATGTAGAGAGCAACAAGAATTGCGATGATTGGGTCGAGAAGCACATAGCCAGTAATCCTTATTGCCACCAGTCCGAGGAACACGCCAAGCGAGGTGTAAACATCAGCACTGAGATGGGCGGCATCCGCCTCCAGTGCAGCAGAGTTTGTTTCCTTTGCCACCTTCCTGAGGTAAACCGAAACGAAGAGGTTGAGGAGTGTGGAAACAAGCATTACTCCTATCCCCAACTCCATCAGAACTATTTCTCTTGGAGTAATTATCCTGTCTATTGCCTCATGGATTATAAAAATTGCCGCAAAAATTATGAGCGAGGCCTCAAGCAACGCAGAAACATTCTCTATTTTTCCATGGCCATAGTGATGTTCCCTGTCCGGTGGTTTTGAGGAAATTCTTACAGCGTAGGTGGCAATCAATGCTGCTACAAGGTCATTAAGGGAGTGGAGTGACTCGGAAATGATGCTGATTGAACCCGAGAATACTCCCACAATGAGCTTGAAGAATGTGAGAAATGAATTTGATGCAACTGAGACATAGGCAGCATTTTTCTTTTTTCCTGCACCATGGTTGCTTCGGAGTTTCATTCTTGCACACCCATACAGAAATTGGAAAAATATTTGGGGTTTTCTGTGCGGTGAGGCGGTGTAAAAAATAAATACCAAAAAGGATTTATGTAAAATTAGGACCCTGCTGTGCAGGGGTAGTCAAGCTTGGTCAAAGGCGCCAGAATGAGGGTCTGGTCCCATAGGGGTTCGTGAGTTCAAATCTCACCCCCTGCACTTAAACCCTTTCTCAGACTTTCCATTATAATCTCTCATCCGGGAAAATCAGGGAGTGAAGATACTTCACAAATTGATTCAGGGGCAGGCCATGGTCCCAGTACATCACACGGTTACCAGAAGAGGTTCTCTCAACCTTCGGAATCTTTGTGTAAAGGTATCTGTTCCTGCCCTCAGTAAAATTCAGACCGTCAAGGGTAAAAATCGTCCAGGAGTCGCCATCAATGTTTCCGTCCTTCAGGCGATAGGCATAAAGCGGAATCAAATTTGAGTTTCTGCACACCCTTTCCATTTCCTCTGCCTGCTCCCTTGCTCTGCCAGACTGGGCTGTGAAAAGGAAAGTTTTCTGGCTTGAGGACTTTACCTCAACTGGAAAGGAGAATTCACCACGGACAGCAACCAGATCTATTCCAAAAGAGCCAGCAGCACGGAGAACCACAAATGGGATTTTTTTGAGCAAGAGATAATTTGCCCTGGTTTCATATCCACATCGCCGAGATATTCTCTCCAACTCTTTTTCGTCAGCTTCCAGAATTCTCTTCAATTCCCGCTCGTAAATACTGCCCCGCACATTCATCCTAAATCTCCGGGTGTAGATATTCTTTTCCCATTAAGTCTAGAATTCACGAAAGGGAACAAAATTTATAATCCGGGATTGTATTCTTCTTTTTGATGCCGAGGTGGCAGAGCGGCTAATGCGGCAGACTGCAGATCTGCATTTTGGGGGTTCAACTCCCTCCCTCGGCAGAACCCTTTCAGGGTGCTTCGCACCCCAAAAAGCCTTCACGGAAAAGAGAGTTTTAGGTGTCAAAGGCCCCTTTTGCCTCAGGTAACGGGATGCATACCTTGCTGGATGATTGAAACTCTTTTGTGATTATAACTGGAGTTTCGCAGTATATAAAGATTACAAAGCCAACTTTCCATGCAATCGCTTCCTGCATAATAATTTTTTATTTTATTATCCTGCGTTTAATTTACTTTTTTTTCAGTAAGAGTTCAGCAGTGTGGGGCAAAAAGGATGTGCCAGCAATCCGTAAAACAACCATAGCATCATGTTGGTGAATAAAATACCCATCTCCAAAAATTTTATTTACATGGTTGTCTATGCAGGCTGGGAGCTTGGGAAAATGGCGACGGTTAAAGTAAAATGTCCGAAATGCGGAATGGAAATGGATGCACCAGACCATCTTGAGAGGGTGTTTTGCCTAGGTTGCGGCTCACCAATAAATGTGAAAGAGACAGGGGCACCAACGGAAGACCTGGATAGATGCGGGAAATGCGGAAACATAATCTCGCTGGAGAACAGGCGACATAAATGCTCAGTTTGCGGTGGCGAATTCTGTGATCAATGCCCTGAGCCGCACATACCCCCGGAGCCAGACAAAATCACAGTGGATGTTCAATACCGATACAGATTTTACCACGAGACCAGATGGTTCGTGGATGTGGCACATTTTCCGGAGAACCTGCCCACACCCCTCTGCGCTGCCTGTTATGAAAATGAGTTTGAGAAGGCAATTCAGAGGGCAAAAACAAAGATAAAGGCCTGGCGGGCTGAGCTGGCAAAGGATGAAGAGATAAAAATAATAAAGGAAGATTATCCCCAGCCTAAGAAGAAGAAGCTTGAGACCGCAAGAGAGTTTTTGAAGATGATCACAGCCGGGGAAGAATGATGAAGGAGGCGATTCTCTCCGCAGCGGAAAGTTTGAGAGGAGAGAGTATTGAGTTAATGCGCCGCCTCGTTGCAATTCCAGCAATTGCACCGGAGAACGGAGGGGATGGAGAGTACACGAAGGCAAAGTTTCTCGTGAATTATCTGGATAAGCTCGGGTTTGATGAGCTGAACTGGTATGATGCCAAGGATGTGCGTGTGAGCAACAACTACCGCCCAAACCTTGTGGCAAAGGTTTATGGAAGGAACAGGGAAAGAACAATCTGGTTTATCTCACATCTTGACATTGTTCCGCCTGGCGACCTCTCAAAATGGGAAACTCCTCCTTATCAATGCACTGAAAAGGAGGGAAAGCTTTACGGGAGGGGAACAGAGGACAATGGACAGGCGATTGTATCCACAATAATGGCAGCCAGAATTCTTAAAAATTTGAACCTGGAGCCAGAGTATAACATGGGCCTGGTTTTTGCAGCGGATGAGGAGCAGGGAAGCAAATACGGGCTCAAATTTCTTGCCTCCCAGGGCATTTTCTCACCCCAGGACATGGCAGTTGTGCCTGACTACGGGAATTCGGATGGGAGCGTGATTGAGGTTGCGGAGAAGTCTATTCTCTGGCTCAAATTCAGCATTCTCGGGAAGCAGACCCACGGCTCAAGGCCAGACACAGGGATTAATGCCCATCGTGCAGGTGCATATCTGATCTGTGCCCTTGACAGGGGTCTGAAAAGAAAGTTCAATGCCAGAAACAAAATATTTCAGCCTTCAACCTCAACCTTTGAGGTGACAAAAAAGGAGGCGAATGTGCCAAATGTGAACACCATACCGGGCCAGGATATTTTCTATTTTGATATGCGAATCCTACCAGAGTACAAACCAGAGGATGTGGTTGCCTATGTGAACACCCAGTGCAGGAAAATCCAGAAAAAGTTTGGGGTGAAGGTGAGTGTTGAGGTGGTAAATGAGGAGCCTGCAGCACCACCAACCTCGCCAGAAACTGAGGTTTATGTAAGGCTGGCAAATGCAATTACAGAGTTAAGAGGTATTAAGCCAAGGCCTGTAGGTGTGGGTGGTGGCACCTGTGCAGCAATCCTCCGAAAGCAAGGAATTCCCTCCGTGGTCTGGGAAACACTGGACGAGAGGGCACATGAGGTCAATGAGTACGCCTGGATCAAGAACATTCTTGGCGATGCCGCAGTTTTTGCAAGGATGATGCTATAGTTCCAGCAGTTCTGCCAGCCTCCTGTAGGGCCTGAGAATTCTCTTCCTTCCAAAGCATTCCACAAAGATTTCCCTCTTGCTCATTATTCTGTGCTTGATGTTTTCCTTCTCCAGAATAGAGTCAAGAATTCCAAGCAGGGCAGGAAGGTTCTGGAGATGCTCTTTGTATCTCACCTCAAGCTCCGGGTTAAGTTTGTAGCCCTCTCTCTCCTTTACAATCACTCCTGCCACAGCCAACCTCCTCAATGTCCCGTAGAGCGAGGCTTTCTCCCTTCCCGTGATGAGACAAAGCCTTTCAATAGACAGGGGTTTCTTAATAGCGAGGAGGATAGTGTAATAGGAGTCTCTTTCAAGCAGGGAAAAGAGGGCGGTATCTACAACCATACCTTTAATCAGGAGACCACCGCAGGGAATTACAACAACATACTCTAAAGCTGCAATTTTTCTCTGCAAACTGCTCCTTGGAATTCCACAGTGTTCTGCAAGGCTCCTCAGCCTGATGCAGGGCCTTTCAAAGATTGAAAAGAGTGCCTCCTGCATTCTCGCGTCCGCAAGATTTGAGAATTCATGTGAATTTTTTCCTTGCATTCTCAGCCTCCTCCACAGCCTCCTCCTCTCCAAAAACCCTGCCCTTCTCAACCCTCAACTTCCCGTCCAGAATCACATACTCTATTGCTGCCTGGCTTGCACTGTAGATGATTGCAGAAACTATATTTCCAGCATCTGCAGGTGCAAGTGAAGGATGGGCCAGATTGAAGAGCACAATATCCGCCTTCTTCCCCTCCTCTATTGACCCTATCTCATTTTCCATTCCCAATGCCATGGCAGAATTTATTGTGAGCATGTCCAGCAATTTCTGGGCAGGCAAAAGCACTGGATTTCCGAACATCACCTTCTGGAGCAAACCTGCAATTCTCGCCTCTCTCAGAATGTCCAGGGTGTTATTTGAGGCACTGCTGTCAGTTCCAATGCCCACATTCACCCCTGCCTCCACAAACGCCGGGACAGGAGCAACCCCGGAAGCAAGTTTCATGTTTGAGGCGGGGCAATGGGCTATGCTCACATTATTTTTAGCCAGCATTTTTATCTCCCTCCTGAGCAAATAGCAGCAATGCACAGCGATCTGGTTTTTCCCGAGGAATCCAATTCTGCCGAGATACTCACAGGGTCTCTCATTTCTGGCTCCCATAAACTCATAAACCTCCTTCTTTGTTTCTGCCAGATGATAGGTGCATGGAACCCCATAACTTTCTGCAATCTCTTTTGCCCTGAGCCAGGTTTCTTCAGAGGCAACATAGACGCCCTGAACAGCAATTCCTGGCTTTATCAACCCTTTCCCGCTGAACTCCCTGATGAAATTTTCTGCGTTTCGCAATGGGTTGCCCTTCTGTGTGGTCCATCTCTCATCCAATGTTGCCCAGCAGAGCACACCTCTTATTCCTGCCCTCTCAACTGCTCTGGCAATCACATCCTCGCTGTAGTAGAAATCCACGAATGTGGTTATGCCTGAATGGAGCATCTCAAGAATGCCTAGCATGGCACCGGCATAAATATCACCACAATCTCTTCTGGCATCCAGTCCAAATGTTATCTCAAGGAATTTTTCTAGCGGTACATCGTCAGCCATCCCCTTGAAAACGCTCATTGCTACATGCGTATGCAAATTTATGAATCCAGGCAGGGCTGCAAGTTTCCCTGAAATCACAAGGTCGGCACCAGCATCAATTTTCTGCCTTGAAATTTCCCTGACAATGCCTTCATCAATCAGAATATTACCCTGGAAAATCTCTCTGTTCGGGTTCTGGGAAACCACAAGCACATCCTTCAGCAGAATTTTCATGTTTGAAGGAAAGTGCGGAGGGTATATAGGAATTTGGATGGAAATCATTTTATCCACCAAGCCATTGAGGTGTTTTGAGGTGAAATCATGGAAGTTCCAAAAATAATTGTTGAGCCCCCGGGCAAGAAGGCAAAAAAGGTTGTAGAGGAGGATGCAAAATACATTGCCACAAGCACAAAAACATCCCCAGTTGTTGCTGCAAGGGCAAAGAATGCGATTGTTGAGGATGTAGATGGGAACATTTACATTGATTTTAGTTCTGGAATTGGGGTTCTGAATATTGGCCACTGTCATCCTGCAGTTGTTGAGGCGGTTAAATCCCAGGCTGAGAAACTGTTTCATTTTGCAGGCACGGATTTCTATTATGAAATTCAGGTTGAACTTGCCAAAAAACTCTGTAGCATAACACCTGGGAAATTTGCGAAGAAGGTGTTTTACACGAACAGCGGTGCAGAGAGCAACGAAGCTGCACTAAAGCTGGCAAGGTGGAGCACCCAGAGAAAGCAGTTCTTTGCCTTCATCAATGCCTTCCATGGAAGGACAATGGGTGCCCTCGCACTTACAGCGAGCAAGCCAGTGCACAGGGACAGGTATTTCCCGATGATGCCAGGTGTCAATCACATCCCTTATGCATACTGCTACAGGTGCAGATACAAGCTAGAATACCCCTCATGTGATATCTGGTGTGCAAAAATTCTTGATGAGGTTTATCTGGACACCTACATTCCACCAGACGAGGTTGCAGGAATCTTTGTTGAGCCCGTGCAGGGAGAAGGAGGGTATGTGGTGCCCCCAGGTGAGTTTATGCGAGAATTGAAAAAGATTGCAGAGAAGCATGATTTTCTGTTCATTGATGATGAAGTTCAGGCCGGGTTCGGAAGAACTGGGAAGATGTTTGGCATAGAGCACTTTGGCGTTGTCCCGGACATTGTTTCAATGGCAAAGGCAATGGGCGCTGGGATTCCAATTGGTGCAATTGTGTTCAATGCAAAGTATGACTGGGGTGTTGAGGGTTCCCACTCCAACACCTACGGTGGCAACCTGATTGCCTGTGCAGCAGCTCTTGCAAACATTCAGGTGATTGAGAAAGAGAGGCTGGCTGAAAGGGCGGATAAACTTGGAAAAATTATGAACAAGCGGTTAAAAGAGATGATGGAAAAGTATGAGTTAATTGGAGATGTCAGAGGACTTGGATTGATGCAGGCAACCGAGTTTGTAAAGAACAGAAAAACAAAGGAGTATGCAAAGAAGGAAAGAGATAAGATTGTTGAACTGGGATACAAGAGAGGGCTCATTCTCCTGCCCTGTGGTAAGTCTGGGATAAGATACATACCCCCGCTCACAATTGAAGAGGAGTATCTGGAAAAGGGTCTTGAGGTGCTTGAGTCCTGCATAAAGGATGTATCAAAATGAGGTGTTCCCTTTGAACTGCCTGGTTACTGGTGGTGCAGGATTCATAGGAAGCCATCTTGTGGATGCCCTTGTTGCACGGGGCCATGGTGTCACCGTGATAGACAATCTCTCAACAGGCAGGGCAGAGTTCATCCAGGGGCATATTGATGCAGGGAAGGTAAGGTTTATTCGGGGAGATTTACTGGACAGGAATGATATTCTCAGGGCAATGGAGAATGTTGAAATTGTTTTCCATCTTGCTGCAAATCCTGACATAAGACATGGAACCGCAAATCCAGATGTTGACTTGAACCAGGGCGTTGTGGCTACCCATAATTTGCTTGAGGCAATGCGACAAAAGAGTGTGAAAAAAATTGTTTTTGCATCCAGTTCTGTGGTTTACGGCGAGGCAAAGAAAATCCCGACACCTGAGGACTACGGGCCCCTGATGCCAATCTCACTTTACGGTGCTGCAAAACTTGGTGCTGAGGGATTCATCATGGCCTACTGCGGTTCCTATGGCTTCCAGGCCTGGATTTACAGGTTTGCAAATGTGGTTGGGCCCAGGGGAACCCATGGTGTGATTGTGGATTTTATAAACAAACTGAAGAAAAATCAGAAGGAACTGGAAATTCTGGGTAATGGGAGACAGACAAAATCCTACCTGAGCGTTGA
Source organism: Thermoplasmata archaeon (assembly GCA_038896575.1). Taxonomy (GTDB): domain Archaea; phylum Thermoplasmatota; class Thermoplasmata; order Lutacidiplasmatales; family SKW197; genus SKW197. The sequence goes on along the minus strand of JAWACX010000001.1, from coordinate 13,803 downwards.
GGATACTGTGGAGGGAATGCTGTTTGGTCTGGAACATGCGAATGAGCCTGTGAACATTTTCAACCTCGGCTCTGATGACTGGATAAATGTGACAAGGATTGCGGAGATTGTGGTTGAGGAGCTTGGACTTTCAAATGTGGAATTCAGATATACTGGTGGTGACAGGGGCTGGGCCGGTGATGTCCCGAGGATGCTTCTTTCAACGGAAAAAATCAGAGCGCTGGGCTGGAAACCGGTGCATACTTCGGAAGAAGCTGTCAGAAGAACTGTCAGGGCACTGATAAAAGAACTCTGGAGGTTTGATTGAAATGGAAAAGAGAATTCTGGTGCCAACAGATGGTTCCGAGGAGATGGAACAGGTGCTCTCAATAGCTCTGGAGATTGCAAAAACAATGGGAGCAAAGCTCTATGGTCTCTATGTTGTGGACATCACTCCTTTCATTGATTTCCCGGAAGATGAGGTTATCCAGATGATCAAGGCAAAGCTTTACGAGGAGGGCTGGAATGCCCTCAAAAGCCTTGAGAAATACTGTAAGGAAAAAGGGGCTGAGGTTGAGGTTCTGATTGAGGAGGGGAATCCTGCGGAGAGAATAATAAAGGTGGCAAAGAAACTCGGGACAGAGCTTATAGTCATGGGCACGAGACATTCCACTCCAGAGGAATTTCTGCCCACAATTACAGCAGGTGAAAAGCTCACCACAGAACTTGCAGCCATACGGATGGCGCTATCAAGAAAGCTATTCGGAAGCACTGCAGAGAAGGTGATAGAAGGGGCACATTGTGATGTACTGGCAGTGCCCATTTTCAGGGAGGGATAAAATGCCAGGGAAGGTTTTTGAGGGGATAAAGAGCATTTTAATTGCCACGGATGGGTCTGAGGAAATGGAGGAGGTTTACAGAATGGCATTTGACCTTGGAAAAAACCTGAATGCAAAGCTCTTCGCCCTCTATGTTGTGGACCTCTCACCTTTTGATGGCTTGCCTGAGGATGCCCTTCTTCTCCGGGCAAAAGCAAGGCTTTATGAGCGGGGCTGGAACCTTCTCAGAGAGCTGAAGGAAAAGGCAGTCAGGGCAGGGGTTGAGGTTGAGGCCATTGTTGAGGAGGGGAACCCTGCAGAGAAAATTGTAAAGACAGCAAAAAAGCTGAAGGTTGGAATGATAGTGATGGGCACAAGAGGAAGGGCAGGAATTGACAGGCTCCTGTTGGGAAGTGTGGCTGAGGCTGTGATAAAAAATGCACCCTGTCCTGTGCTTGCAATGAGAAAATCTACCAGTTAAGAGAAAAGCAGCAGAATTTTCCGTTCTGCATCTGACATTCAATCTCTGCAATTTCTGTATTTGCCCCCGTCTGCTCTGCCAGGCCCTTCAAAACTCCAAGCCAGAATGCACAGCATTCTCCACGGAAATTTATGTTGCCCACATAAAGCTTGGCAGATTTTTCCTCAATGTGCACTGAAATGTGGGCATGTCTGAAGGATTCGGAGAGTGCATATCCAGTTCGCTGGAGCGCCTTCTTTATGTCCTTCTCCTGGTTTTTCTGGGAATAATACTGCGCCACATGCTTTCCTGCATTCTCCACATGCTCCTTCCCTTTCTCAAGAGTGAGCCATGTGGTTACCTCGCAGAAGGCAGAAACAGGGTAATCATTTCCATCCTCAATTTTCCCATACTTCTGCAACCCAGTCTGTTTTATGCAGGAGTTGTAGCCCAGGGGACCCCATCTGGAACTAATATAGGAGAGATAGAGATTGAGAAACCTCCCTCTAACATACACTCCTTGCATCCGATTTCAATATGGCTTCGGGATATATAAAACTTACAATGAAAAATTGGCAATTCAAATTTTGTTGAGGTTCGGACCTTCGGATGAGAACCTCTCCTAAACATAATCCAGCCACTTTGAGCGGAGCCTTTTTCTGAGCCAGATTATTGCAAAAACCAGAGGGATTGCGATGAGAATGCCCAGGAACACACCGCTTGCATCAGCAACCACATCCTTCCAGTCCGCACTTCTGCCAGGCACAAAGCTCTGGTGATACTCATCAGTTGCCGCGTACACCGTGCCAAGGCACCATGCAAGATTCACTGCAAAGTGTCTTGCGCTACCTCCAATCACAAAAAACCCGCAGTAAAGCAAGAGCCCAAAACCCACAAAAAGGAAAAGATGCAGATAATCCGGAGTGTATCTCTGGGGTTGGCCAGTTGGAACAACAATTGTCTGTTTAACTGTTTCATTTATTGTCTGGTATGTGGTCTGAATAGGTTCTGGCTGGGCATTCATGGGTGCTGATGAGAGTTGAAAGATGAGAAGTGCATAAACAAAAATTGCAAACCAGATTCCAACTATCATGGCATGCCTCGTTGTATATCTCATTTCTCTCCCCTCAACTCACGGAGCAGAGTAAAGAAGCGCTTCGTGTCCTCAATCTCCCTGTTTGAATTCCCGTTCAACTCACTCTCAAGTTCTGCCCTTGCCCTTCTCAGCCCGAGAATTGTGTCTTTCAGTGCAATCCCTTCCTCCAGCGTAATCTCTCCATGAATTTTTTCCTCCAGCTCCTTTGTTTTCTGGTTGATGGCCTCAATAAGTGCCAGCAGATATTCTCTCTTTTTTATTCCCCCTTTCCTGATTTCCAGCACTATCTCCCGCAGGGGCACTTCCTTGAAACCTTTCAGCTCAATCTTTTCCGGAATCTCGGCATTTAAAATAGCGAAGGAGCGCCTGATTTCGTAAAGGAGTGCCTCCCTTTCCTGCTCGCTTATTTTCTCAGCCATAGGCTCGCTCCAAAATTTTATTTGCCTCATTTGCACAGGCAATTGCCTCGTTGTATCTCCCTGTCTTTACCAGCACATACCCCTTGTTCACCCATGCATCATGATAGTCCCTTCTCAGCGCAATTGCTTTATCATAGCACTTGAGGGCTTCCTCAAACCTTCCCAGCCTGGCAAGGGCGTTCCCCTTGTTATTCCAGACAATTTCGAAATCCGGCTTTATTTCAAGTGCTTTTTCATAGCATTTCAAAGCTTCCTCATGCCTTTCCAGTTTTGAAAGTGCACTTCCGAGGTTGTTCCATGCTACCTCGTTTCCTGGATTTATTTTCACAACCTCCTCAAATGCCTTAACCGCCTCTGCAAATCTGCCCGTGGCTAAATAGGTGGAACCCATGTTAAAAAGCGCAATTTCGCTGGGCCTGGAGGGCTGGGACACTCTCACAGATTTTTGTGGCTTTTTCTGGCTCCTCAGAATTAAAAATGAGAAGAAAGCGCCAACTATCAGAAAGCCCAGGGCAATCACTCCTGCAGCCTGGATTGTGAGACCCAAGGCAAGGACACCGCCTATGCCAACGAGCGCAAGGGAAACTGCAAGCAGGATGTGAGAATTTTTTTCCAGCATAGATTCCAGAGCACCTTTCTTTTCTAGAGGGAGAGGCTTCACCCTTGCACTGACCAGGGGCAGGGGCGTCTCTTTCTTTACCTCCTTGAATTTTGTCTCAGGCAAGGCCTGCTCCTCCACAACCTCTTTTTTCACTTTCTCCTTTTCCTCAGCACCTGGAATTTCTTCCACCTTCTCCTCCTTAATTGTTGAACCACAAATTTCACATTTTTCTGCATCTGGCGAATTTTTATACCCACAGATCGGGCACTCATTCTCCTTAACTGGCATTTCTTCTTCGCTCTCAAGAAGATATTCCCAGAGTTCGCTCTCCACATCAGCAACAGGGTCGTGCGTGTGCTCCACTTTTTCTGGAGTTTCTGTCTCTTCAACTGTAAACCTTTCCCTGACTACACTTTCAACAAGAATGTCTCCAATCTCTGAGGTTACAGCAGAATGCACATCCACCAGATGGTTCACCTGCTCCATCTCTTCCTCTTTGCCTGTATCTGGCTGATGTTCTGGCAATGATTCTCTCAATTCCTTCTCAACATCCTCAAATGATGGGAGCTCCACGATTTCTGGTTCAACTTTCTCTTCCAGCACTGGTTCCTGCCTAACCTCTACCTCCCTCTCCCTCTTTCCACCATCAGCACTCTCCATTGCATGAATTATCTCCTTCTCCAGTAGATTTATCACCTCATCACTGCTCATCTCCACTCCCTCACCAATCCTGATTACCTCCTTTTTCATATTTGCAGTTGGAGAGTTGCAGATTGGGCATGTCTCAGCACCCTGAGAAACAAAGGCACCGCAGACCTCGCAGAGAAAGATTTTTCCCTGGGTTTCAAGCCTCGGGTCAAAACCATAAATCTCCCGAGCCTTTTCGGTCTCAATCTTCTCGCCAGGGCCACCAGAGCTAATTGCCACGGTAATATTTTCCTCACTAGGGCTCCCGCATACCGGACAGGTCTTTGCTGTCCTTGAGAGAAATGCCCCACAGGCATTGCAAACCCCGATTATTGCACCATCCATCTCTTCCTGGGCAACCATTAGAGAGGGTTCCGGTGCTTCCTTTGCTTCTTCAGCAGCCTTCTCTCCAGTTTCTTCCATCAGGGCCCCGCAGTTTGGACAGAATTTTGCCTCACTTGAAACAAATGCACCGCAGTTAGAGCAGAGGAAAAGGGAAATCTTTGGCTTCTCCATCTCTTTTATCAGCCTTTCTTCCTCCTCCACTTTTCTTTCTATCGGAACTGTAGATGCCTCGTCTGAAATTACCACAGCACCGCAATTATGACATTTTGTAGATGAGGGGCCAAGAAGTGCTCCGCAGTTTGAGCAGATGTACAAAGCTGCCTTTTGCTCTGTCTCCACAAACTCATGTTTTAAAATAAGTTTCAATATGTGCTGTTTAATTCTTTCCGCAACAATTTTTGAAACTCCATCTATTTTTGCAAGGTCTTTTACACTGGCGTTTTTCAATGCCTCCACATTTTTAAACCCGGCCATGTAAATTTTTTGTATGATTGAAGCATCAACATCAGGAACATCAAGAAGAAATTTTAACTGCACTGGCACAATTTCATAACCGCAGGAACTGCATTTTAGAGCCTTTGGCTCGTTATTTTTCCCGCATTTAGGGCATACAACCTTATTTGGCATCAGCATCTATATTTATGTGTGATTATATAAATTTTTTGAGGATGTTGGCTGGTAGCCAGAAGACATAATAAAAAGTTTTATATAGTAGTGCATTCATACCGATTTTTGGTGATGCGTATGGGCAAAATTATAGGTATTGATTTGGGGACAAGTAACTCTGCAGCTGCTGTGATTGAAGGAGGTAAGCCAGTTATAATACCGAGTGCAGAGGGAACCACGGTTGGAGGCAAGGCGTTTCCCTCGTATGTTGCGTTCACAAAGGACGGGCAGTTGCTTGTTGGAGAACCTGCAAGGAGGCAGGCAATCACAAACCCTGAGGGGACTGTATATGCAGTAAAACGAAAAATGGGCACTGACTACAAATACAAGATTTACGGCAAGGAATTTACACCCCAGCAACTTTCTGCATTCATACTCCAGAAGATAAAAAAGGATGCCGAGGCATTTCTTGGGGAGAAAATTGAGAAGGCAGTGATTACTGTTCCAGCATATTTCAATGACAACCAGAGGCAGGCAACTAAAGATGCAGGAACAATTGCTGGTCTTGAAGTTGTTAGAATCATTAATGAGCCGACTGCTGCATCCCTGGCTTATGGGATTGATAAAGCAGGGAAAGAGCAGAAAATCCTGGTATTTGATCTTGGAGGAGGAACGCTTGATGTGACTGTTATGGAGTTTGGAGATGGTGTGTTTGAGGTGCTTTCTACATCAGGGGATACCCAGCTTGGCGGCACAGACATGGACAATGCAATAATAGATTATGTAGCAGGAAAATTCAAGGAGGAGACTGGAATAGATTTAAGGCAGGACAAGATGGCAATGATGCGGCTGAAGGAGGCCGCTGAAAAAGCCAAAATAGAACTCTCCTCAGTCCTGGAGACAGAAATAAACCTTCCATTTATCACAGCAGATAGCACTGGACCCAAGCATCTCCAGATGAAACTTACAAGGGCGAAGCTTGAAGAATTGATTGAGCCAATTCTGAAGAGGTGTGAGATTCCAATTCAGCAGGCATTGAAGGATGCAAAACTCACAAAGGAGGATATTGACAGGGTAATTCTGGTTGGAGGACCTACAAGAATGCCAGCTGTTCAGAATTTTGTTGAGAGGGTTTTAGGTAAGAAAATTGAGCGGGGTGTTGACCCGATGGAATGCGTTGCAATCGGTGCTGCAATCCAGGGTGCTGTGCTCGCGGGCGAGGTTAAGGACATTCTCCTGCTTGATGTGACACCACTTTCCCTTGGTGTGGAGACACTTGGAGGCGTGTTCACGAAAATAATTGAAAGGAATACCACGATACCAACAAGGAAGACAGAGGTATTCACAACCGCATCTGACTTCCAGACCACCGTGGAAATTCATGTGCTCCAAGGTGAGAGACCACTTGCTAAGGATAACACTTCATTAGGAAAGTTTTTGCTCTCCGGGATTCCTCCCGCACCAAGAGGTGTTCCCCAGATAGAGGTTACCTTTGACATTGATGCAAATGGCATTCTCCATGTTTCTGCGAAGGACAGAGCCACTGGCAAATCTCAGAGCATCACAATCACAGCCTCAACAAAGCTCACAAAGGAGCAGATTGATGCAATGATAAAAGAGGCAGAGAAGTATGCGGCTGAGGACAAAAAGGTATTGGAGAAAGTGGAGACCAAGAACAAAGCAGAGGGATTGATTTACAATACAAAGAAGATGCTGAATGAGTTCAAGGACAAGATTACAGAGGAGGAGAGGAAGAGGATTGAGGAGGCGATGGAAAATCTGAATAAGGCTGTTGAAAAAGAGGATGTGGAGGCGATGAAGAAGGGCATGGATGAGCTCCTTAACACTGTTGGAAGCATAAGCACAAGACTCTACCAGCAAAGTGCACCGCCTTCAGGTGCAGCAGGGGAGGAGCAGGGGGAAAAGAAGGAGGAGGGGAAGAAGGAGTATGTGGATGCGGAATATAAGAAGGTAGATGAAAAGTGAGGCTTTAAAAAGTATTATTTAGGTGAAGATTATCCTGGTGCAGGAATGAGCATTCCACAGCAGAGTCAGGAACCGTCTGCGGAAATCGAGCACTTAAAACGGGTTGTGGGTAAATACTTCTCAATCTATGAGATAAGGGTTTCTCCAGCCGAAGTAGCTTTTTTCATTCGCGCCCCTATGGACTCTATAGATAGAAATTTTGATGAGTTGAGGAAGGAGTTAGTGCCCCAGAACTATGTTCCCACCCTTACCCTTGAAAACGGAGAGCATGTTATCCATGTGTTGAAAAAACCTCCAACAAGACCCTCAAACATTCTCTGGAACATCCTTTTACTTCTGGCTACAATTGGAACCACAGCTTTTGCAGGCATGACCCTGTGGGGAGGTTATGTTGGCATCACAGATGTGGGCGCTCTATTTACCTCAAGTGTTGTGCTTTCTGGCATTCTATTTTTTGCTCTCCCTCTCATGCTGATTCTCGGGGTTCATGAGCTTGGCCACTACTTTGCAGCAAGGAAACATGGGGTGAGTGCCACACTCCCTTACTTTATTCCAGTGCCACCACCATTCCTCTTTGGCACGATGGGGGCCTTCATAAGCATCAAAGAGCCAATTCCAGATAGAAAAGCACTAATAGACATAGGGTTTGCCGGGCCCATCTGCGGTTTTCTTGTTGCAATTCCTGTTACAGGTATCGGCCTTTACCTCTCTACACTCTATCCCCCTGTGATAATGGATGGCAGTGGCCTTGTGCTAGGCTCTTCCCTCTTCTTTCAACTCATTTCCTCAATGCTTCCTTTTGCACCTGAGGGTCTCCATCCCACTGCAATCGCAGGCTGGGTCGGGCTTTTTGTAACGGCAATCAATCTCTTGCCTGCAGGGCAGCTTGACGGAGGGCATATTGTCAATGCTCTGTTTGGGGGAAATGCAAGGTATCTGGGGTATGCGGCTGTGCTCGGAATGCTTGTCCTGAGTTTCTTTTACCCGGGATGGTTGTTCTTCGCTTTTCTTGTGGTAATTCTAGGTTTGAGACATCCTCCTCCTTTGAACACAATCTCAAAACTGGATAATAAAAGGAAGATTGTTGGTGTTGTAGCTGGCCTGATACTCATCAGCAGTTTTGTCGTTGTGCCATTAAGGGAGGCCGACATGGAATTCAGCTTGAAATCCGATGAGTGGCCTCTATCCCTGGATGCAAACAGAAGTGTGAGTTTTGTAATCCAGATAGAAAACCATGGTGAGATTTATGCAAGATACGAAATTTCCATAGAGTATGTGAAGCTCAAAACAAACAATACCACGATTTCTGATAAAAACTACAGAGATAATCTCACAGTGGAGTATTCCTTTGCCCACAACGAGCAAAAGAGTATAATTTCGAACTACACAGCCTTCACACCTAGATTGAAGCCCGGGGAAAAGGTTAACTGCACTGTTACACTTCACTTCAGCGAGAATTACTCCGGGCAGGAATCCGCAAAAGTCGGGTTTAAGGTGGTGCCTGCAGGTACCTCTTTTGTGAAAGAATTTGAGGTTACTGTAACCACGGGAGGGCAGAAAGAGTTGTGATGGACAATGCCTGAAGGGTTGGGTTGCGAGGGATGCGAAATCCGAAAAGAACTGGAAAAGATGCAGGATGAGAACCTGCAATCGCAAGAAAAATCTCCGGTGGGAGTCGTTCATGGCCAGGTGCAAAGATTTATTCTATACTCCTTTCAGTCTTTCGGGCTCTCCAATTGAGTTGCCTGGGTATGCTTTCCTTTGACTCTTCTTACTTCATACGGGTGAACTCCTATTGGTTATTTATGGGCAAAATATCCCTTTATCTTTTCTCCCCTTTCATCTATCCGCACGAAACCATACCGCTCAAGCTGGACAACAGAACCTGGATTTACACTCAACAGATTTCTCTCAGCCACCCCCATTACCGAGGAACCATCTATCTGGATAACCTCAATCTCTACTGCCTCATTGCAGGGAACCCACTGAATTCTGGGAATATTCTTGTTTTCCCAGGATGTGATTACCGCGTTTTCTTGGCAGAGAATGTTGCAGAAGTCCTTTAGTCGGATTTCCTGTCCATGATAATTTTTAAAATCTGTTCCTGAAAGGAAAACTTCGTTGCCAACGCTGAGCTTTCTTGTTCCGAGTGCCTTATTCAGAGGGTGATTTTGAAGTTCAATTTCCTTCATACCCTCTAACCCTATTCTTATTTTCACAGGCTCAGGCACGAAGAAGAATCTTGGCGCAATCCAGTCCACAATTTTCCTGTTTTCAGCATACAGATTTTCTGCTGGAACTTCAATATCAGCAAGGCTCACACCAAAAGATGTGATAAAATTCCTTATTGCACTGGCCTGAATTCCCCTCCTCCTCAGAGAAAGCAGGCTCCAGGTCCTCGGGTCGTCCCAGCCTGAGTAAGTGCCTGAAAGCACTTCCTTCATTGATTTGCTCTTGCTCAGCTTCATCTCTGAAAGCATCAGCATTCCGTAATGAATGAAAACAGGCCCTTTTATCCCGAAAATATCCCAGATATACTGCTCCATCATGTCCTCCATCATGAGGTCTTTACCCCTGAGTATGTGGGTGATTCCAAGCAGATGGTCATCCACCGCCCAAGAAAACTCAAGCAACGGCCAGACCGTGTACTTTCTACCCACCCTCGGATGTTCCCTTGCAGAGATTCTAAATAGAACCCTGTCTCTAAATGCAGGGTTTCTGTGTCTCATATCTGTTTTTATTCTCAGGATTGCCTCACCTTCAGCGTAGGCATTGGCAAGCATTTTTTCCCATTTCTCAAGGTTCTCCTCAACGCTCTGGCCCCTGTGTTCACACTCTCTCCCCTCCTCCCTGTATTTTCTCAGGGTTTGGGCGTCACAATGACAGACATAGGCATAACCCTTCTCTATAATTTTCTTTGCCCAGTCATAGAAAATTTCCAGTCTGTCGGACTTAAAGAATTCCTTCTCGTATTTGATACCCAGGTATGCCAGGCTCTCCCTTATTAGGTCATAGGAATCAGCCTGCGGAATTTTTTCCTCAGAACCGATTGTATCATCAAAGACAAGGTAAAGCTTCCCGTTGTACTTTTTCACATATTCATGGTTAAGGATGAAGCTTCTTGCATTCCCTATATGCGGTGCACCAGAAGGGAACGGTGCCAGCCTCATCACCACAGTATCTTTAACATCTGGCAATTCTGGCAGCACAAACTCCCTTTCCTTTTTCTCCCTCTGCAGAAGCTCCGGAGCATTTTGTCTCAGTTCTTCAGTCTGCTCCTCAAGGGAAAGGGCATTTACCTCTTCCACAATTTTTTCAATCACTGCCAGGAGTTCCTTCATTTTTGGCCTTAGCTCCGGGAAACTGCTCGCTACTCTTCCAGCCACTGCCTTCTGCTCCGCCTTTCCACCGTGCTGCACCGCATTCTGGAGTGCGAAGTTCCGTATTGCTCTCCTTACCCTTTCTTCCATATTTAGGGAAAAGAAACACGGAATATATAAAGGGAAAGGATTGAGAAAGTGGCATCGGGTTGGTGGTAATAAAAATATATATACCATTTAGATATTTAGGGAGAGGAAAACAAACATCTGAAAAAAGGTGAAGAAAATGAAAGTGGGAAGGTATCTGGTGGCATTTCTGATTTGTGCTCTCTTTGCCGGAAACATGCTTCATTTTTCCTCGTGTTCAACTTGCTACGAAATTCCAACTGAAAAATTACTGCCAGATTCACCAAGGGATTCTATGGTGATTCAACCGACACCAGCAGACATGGAGGACACCTATATCTCGGCTTCCAACCCAACCCTCAACTATGGAATCAACACTACCCTGAAGGTAAATGGCACCAATCCAGAAAAGGTTCTCCTCAATTTCCCGATTTCAATGCCCTCTGGAAGCGTGATTACTTCGGCAACTCTCAAGCTCTACTGCTATTATGTGGAAGATCCCAGCTACACTGCTACCATAGGTGCATACAAGATGCTGCGGTCCTGGGAGGAAGGATATGGAAATGGGACACAGTCACCTGGGGCCACATGGTATGTGAGAGACGCAAGTAATAACTGGCAGAGTCCGGGGATGGGTAATGGAACGGACTATGACGGGACACCTGTTGCTTCTGCAAATGTAGGTGGAGCAGCAATCTGGTATTCCTGGAACATCACATCTGTTTTCAGGGAATGGGTTTATGGGCTCTCTCCAAACTATGGGCTAGCACTCCAGACAAACTGGGGAAGCGGAAAATACTTTTATTCTTCTGACTGTGGTATCCAGCAATACTGGCCAAAGATTGAGGTGACATATTTCATTGATACCACTCCACCTGTTACCACTGCAACAGTTGTTGGCACGCAGGGTGCGAATGGATGGTACACCTCACCAGTCACTCTCAACCTCTCTGCAACAGATTCAGGGAGGGGTGTGGATAAAATTTACTACAGGATAAACAGTGGGGCTTGGCAGGAGTATACAGGTAATCTCTCGCTCTCCTCAGAGGATGTTTACAACATAAGCTACTACGCTGTGGATAAGGTAGGGAACACAGAAGCCACAAAAAGCGTGGTAGTAAAGATTGACCTCCTATCACCTAACACAGAAGCCTATCTCACAGGAACAATCGGTGCAAATGAGTGGTATGTCTCACCTGTTACACTTACGCTCCAACCTTCTGATTCTGCATCAGGGGTGAACAAAACATACTTCAAACTCAATACCTCAGTTCAATGGTCCCTCTATACATCTCCTCTTACCTATTCAAACGATTCCTACTACACTGTTGAGTTCTATTCTGTTGACTTTGCAGGGAGAACAGAAAATATCAAAAGCATAAGTTTCAAGATTGACAAAACCGCTCCGAATACCACATGTATGCTCACAGGCACCTCTGCAGAGCCTGGATGGTTTGTGTCAGAAGTAACTGTAAAACTTCTCACGAATGACGCAGGTTCAGGTATTTCGGAAACCTACTACAGATTAAACTCCTCAGATACCTGGACACTATACACACAGGAGTTTGTTCTCTCTGATGAAGGAATTTACTACCTTGAGTATTACTCTGTGGACAATGCTGGCATAAACGAGGTAATCAGGAACACTACCGTAAAAATAGACCTTACGCCGCCAGAGGTGGAATTAAAAATTATTGGCAACCTTTCATACAGTGGCTGGTACAATTCAAACACCACGGTTGAGATAAATTCTACCGACCTCTCAGGAATCTCCCAAATTAGGTATAGAATTGATGATGGGAACTGGGAGAATTACACAGGTGGAGTGAAAATTTCACCAGGAATTCACACTTTTGAATACCAGGTGAAAAACGGTGCAGGTCTTATCACTGCTAACTCAACAGAAATAAAAATGGATATCCAGAAGCCAGTTTCAACTGCAAAACTTAAAGGAGAGTTGGGGAAATATGAATGGTATAAGTCCAATGTCTGGGTGAATCTCAGTGCAGAAGATGATATCTCAGGCATTGGAGAAATTGCATACAGGTTCGGTGAGGGCTATGACTGGCAGATATATTCCGAGGAAATCTACCTTTCCACAGATGGTATCATAACTCTAGAATATCGTGCGGTTGATGCTGCAGGAAATATTGAGGAAGTCCATTCTATGACCATCAAAATTGATGCCACACCACCTACAACTCAATACAACATTTCAGGAAAAATGGGAAGCAACAATTGGTACACGAGTAGCGTGACGCTTAAACTCCTCCCACAGGACCACACATCAGGTCTTTCTGTCACATGGATCAAGATAGGATCTTCAGGTAACTGGGCGAGGTATGATTCCGAACGCCAATTTAATGACGGTTCTTACGAAATTTTCTTCTACTCTGAGGATACTGCTGGAAATAAGGAAGAAGAGAAAAATATCTCCTTCAAAATAGATACGAGGGCACCAGAGATAACACATGCTCAGATCAGTGAATGGTTGTATTCTGAGGAGGTCCTTGTCTCTGCGAAGGTCTCCGACTATGGAAGCGGAGTTGCGGATGTCCGACTCTACTACAAAAATCCAGGATGGGCTTCGTACAGAGAGGTGAGTATGAGCAGCGCCGATGGAGAAACATACACTGCCAGAATCCCGAAAGACGATGTGACACTGGATGGCCTTCAGTACTATATAGAGGCCAAGGACAGGGCAGGCAATGTCGCTAGAGCCCCATCTGGAGGTTCCGATACCCCGTACTTCATATCAGTCCATCTCAATTACTGGTACCTCCTCCTGTTGATTCCTCTCATTCTTGTAATTCTCTTCGTGGTTCTGAAATACCTTGATTACTGGGACGACTTTGTTCTCCTCTTAAAACCGAAGAAAAAGGAGAAGAAGGAAGAAAAGCCAAAACCGCCGCCTGTAGTGAAGTGCGCAAGCTGTAACTATCCTATACCACATGAGATTGTCAACCAGGCCTTTGTGTGCCCTTCCTGCGGTGCAGTTCTCCATCCCGCCTGTGCCTCTAGACTGACCACATGTCCTTCCTGCGGTGCCAATATCCATCCGCTCTGAAAAATAGAAAAAATTGCCGCTCTGATCGCCCATCAGTCATCATCCCTCAGCTATGAACTTTACATCATTGCGGCACAACAAGAATAACTCTGTCAGGATAAATAAATTACGGCTCACAGGGGGAGAGACCACACTAACTTCCCAAAGATTGCGTAATAGGCACAATGAGATTTTGATGGGTCAAACGAGCCAAAAAGAAGGGAATTGCAATAGATGAACGGAAGGGACATATGGAAGCTATCCAAAGTTTATGTTGTGAGAGTGGGTGAGCAGAACCTTCTGAATGAGGTAAC